>CAZKPI010000023.1:0-15234 GCA_964554555.1 uncultured bacterium | reverse complement strand
GGGCTCGTCGAACCAGTGACAATGGTCTTCTGTTCGCCGTAGGCGGTGACGGTGATGTAGCCGGAATAGACCCACTTTCCCTCGAAACTGCCGACGTTGACCTGATACCAACTGCCGCTGACATCGGTGATGGTGACCTCGTCACCGTTGTGGATGAGGCCGACGATGGAGTAGCTCATGCCGGGGCCGGTGCGCACGTTCAACGCACTGCAGTTCACCGTGCCGCGGGAGGGGATTTTCGCCGCCAGGAGCGGGGCCGCCAGGGCGAGGGTGCCCACCAGGAGAAGAGCCAGAATGCGGGGTTTCATAGGCTTGACCTCCTCTGCAGGGATCTTACCGGATCCCTGGGTAATGTTACATCCCGGGCGGAGCCGCCGCCCGGCGGGGTCAGGCGGGCACCTCCCGCAGCATCTGGGCGGCGTCTTCGGGGGGGGTGGGGTTGATGTAGAACCCCGAGCCCCACTCGAAACCGGCCACCTTGGTGAGTTTGGGGATGATCTCGACGTGCCAGTGGAAGAAGTCGCGATAGGAATCGGAACAGGGCGAGGTATGGAGGATGAAGTTGTAGGGAACTTCGGGAAGCAGGGTGTTCATGCGTTTCAGCGACATCTGGAGGGCGTTGGCGAACCCATGGACGTGGTCGTTGTCGAGGGTTTCGAAGAAGGGCTGGTGGACCTTGGGAATGATCAGCATCTCGAAGGGGAACCGCGAGGCGAAGGGGCAGAAGACCAGGAACAGGTTGTCCTGGCAGACGATCCGGCTGGGTTCCTGGATCTCCTGGCGGATGATGTCGCAGTAGATACAGCGGTCGTGATAGTGGAAATACTCACGTGCCCCGTCGATCTCCTCCTCGATGCGCTTGGGGATGATCGGGGTGGCCACGATGTGGGAATGGCTGTGGGAAAAGCTGGAGACGCCCCGGCCGCTGTTTTTGACCACGAGGAAATGCTTGAACCGCGGGTTCTTCTTGATCTCGAGCAGGCGCTGTTTGTAGGCCCAGATCACCTCGCGCACCTGGTCGAGGTTTACCGTCAGCAGGTTCTGGCGGTGGCTGGGGGTTTCGATCACCACCTCGTGGACCCCGATCGAGTTCATGGCGTCGAACATGCCGATGCCTTCCCGGCCGGCATCCCCGGTCGGGGTGAGGATGGGGGTGCGGTCGGGAACCACGCGGACCCACCAGCCGGGCTGGTCGGCCAGGGTTCCGGTTTTGCGGAAGGCCATCGTCTCGTTGGGGGTCGCCTTCTCGTTGCCCTCGCAGAAAGGGCAGGGGCCCTCCTCGCCCGGCGGCTCGCCCCGGTCGGGTTTGAAATCCTGGGGCCGCTTGCCCCGCTCGGGGGAGATGATCACCCATTGCTTGAGGACCGGGTCCTTGCGGAGTTGGGGCATGTCTTCCTCGTTGCCTCGGTTGCGATGCCGTCAGCCGATGCCCGACTGGAGGAGGTGACGGGCGGCCTCCTCGGGCGGGACGGGGTTCACGTAGAATCCTGAACCCCATTCGAACCCGGCCACCTTGGTCAGCCGCGGCATGATCTCCAGGTGCCAGTGGTAGTAGTCGGTGCAGAGTTCATCGCAGGGCGAGGTGTGGATGATGAAATTGAACGGGGGGGTGCTCAGGGTCTTGATCAGCTTGCGCAGAGTGGCATGGAGGGCGCTGGCGAAGGTTTCCAGTTCCCCTTCCTCGATGTCGCCGAAGGAGGCCTTGTGGTCCTTGGGGGCGATCCAGGTTTCGAAGGGGAAACGGGAGGCGAAGGGGGCGAAGGCCACAAAATTCTCGTTCTCGTGGATGATGCGCGTGCCCGAACTCAGCTCCTGGCGGATCACGTCGCAGAAGACGCACCGTTCCTTGTAATAGAAATACTGTTTGGCGCCTTCGATCTCCTCCATGACCCGCTTGGGGATGATGGGGGTGGCGATCAGCTGGGAATGGGGATGGTCGAGGCTGGCCCCGGCGGCGGCCCCGCTGTTTTTGAAGATCAGGATGTACCGGAACCGGCGGTCGCGTTTCAGATCGCGGTACCGGTCGGCGTAGGAGGTGACGATCTTGAGCACCTGATCGCGGCTCATGGTGTCGAAGCCGCCCCGGTGCTCAGGGGTTTCGATGATGACCTCGTGCGCGCCGATGCCGTTCATCATGTCATACAGGCCGATGCCGGTGCGGTCGAGGTCCCCTTCGATCTGGAGGGCCGGATACCGGTTGGGAACGACCCGGACCCGCCACCCGGGCTGGTTGGGAAGGGTGTTGGGTTCCCGGTAGGACATCACTTCCTGGGGGGTCTGGGCCTCGTGGCCCGGGCAGAACGGGCAATTCTGGCCGTTGGTGTCGGTGGGGAGGACGGGGAAATCCCGGGGGCCTTTGGGGCTTTCGTGGATCGTGATCACCCATCGTTTGGTGACGGGATCCTTGCGCAATTGCGGCATGACTGCTCCTCGGAAAGGGTCGGGACGCCCATCATTATAGACCCCCGGGGATGGATACGCAACGGGGAACTTCCACCCGGAAGGGGGCCCGTTCAGGCGGTGTCCTCCCCGGCCGGCCGCGGGAAGGCCCTCCGGCAGGGAACGCCTCGCCGCGCCTTCGCCCGTGCCAACCCGCTCTGGACAAGGGCGTACAGCGGGGCGTGCATCATCCGACCCGCCAGGATGCTCGAAATCGGTCGGTTCCGTGCCCGGCGGCGGCGGCGAAGCGCTGGGACAGCCCAAAGAGCACGGCTCACCGGAAAATCCGAAAAAAATTGACATCCCCCTGCCCTTCGGTTACATTGGCGCGGATAGACCCCGGGCAAACCGGGGAATGTTCCGGATTCGCAATTCGTACCGAAAAAGAGGTTGCCATGGGACGCAAGAGAACCTGTGAATTGCCCTTCTGCAAGGGGGTCGTCGAGGGTACCCGCAATAAGCGCCGCTGCGACAACGATCGCAACATCCACTTGCACCAGGTCATCTCCAAGAACGTGAAGAAGATCATGCGCTACATCGAAAACCATGAAGACTTCACGGCCAACGACGTCAACCGGGACCTCTTCAAAAACCGGCTCGACAAGAACGAGAAGGGCTCGATGTATCGCATGTTCCAGGCCATGGTCCGCGAGGGCTACCTGACTGAGCACGGCAAGCGCGAGGGGCTGAAGGTCTATGCCTGCGCCGAGCGGATGGCCTCCCGTCTGGAAGGGGAGGGCGCCGACGAAGGTCCCGCTCCGGCCGCTCCGGCCGCCCCGGTCAGTCACGAGCCTCCTCCGCTCTCGCCCCGCGAGATCCTGATCGGGAAGCTCCGCGAGTTCGTCTACATGAAGAACGGCTCCTGGAACCACGACGACTGGATGTGGCTGGTCAACCGTCCGGACATCCGCGAGTTCGGGGCCTCCGACAACGAGATCGGCCTGATGCTGGAGGAGGAGAAGGCCCGCTACTGGGCCCGCAAGCAGTAGGCATCTTTCCCAGGGTTCCCAACGCCAGGCGGCGGCCGGTCGGCCGCCGCCTGGCCTTTCCGATGGGAACCGGGCGGCGCCGGGCGGCGCGGGAGGAGCCAAAAGGAAAACCCAGCCGGCAACACCCGGCTGGGTCAGGGTCGTCCTTGGGCGGAGGTCAGAGGACCCGGGAAGGAGAACGCCCCAGTCGAACAGGGCGGTTCCGGACGATCACTCGTCCTCTTCGTCGTCGTCCTCGTCCTCTTCGTCGTCCTCGTCGAAGGATTCCTCGTCGTCGTCGAAATCCTCTTCGTCTTCGTCCTCGTCGTCGTAGTCGTCTTCGTCCTCTTCGTCGTCGAAGTCCTCGTCCTCATCCTCGTCGAGGTCTTCGTCCTCGTCTTCGTCCTCGTCGAGATCGTCGTCCTCGTCATCCTCGACGTCGTCGAAGTCCTCGTCCTCGTCTTCCTCGTCGAGTTCCTCGTCTTCGTCGTAGGAGTCGAACTCTTCGTCCAATTCCTCTTCGTCGTCCTCGTCTTCGTCTTCCTCGCCTTCCTCGGCGTCGATGTCTTCCTTATCTTCGTCCACGTCTTCCCATTTCTTCTTGGGAGCCAGGAGTTCGGTTTCAGGAGTCGGGAATTTCCGGGTGGGCATGACGAGTGCTCCTTTCGCGGTGGATGGTTTGACCGGAAGGATAATTGCACAATTCCCAACCCGTGTCAACAAAAAAAACCTCAGGCATGTCAACCCTGTCCCAGGGCCCCTTGCGGCAGGGTACCCCGGCCCGCTCGCGGCGGGGATGGTTCCCCGGGCGGCCGGGTCTTCCCGGCCGGGCGGAGACGGGTACCCAATCTCCTTGACGGGCGGCGCGCCCTGGAGTATACTGACCTACCAATTTCGCATCCGATCGGGAGATTCCCATGTTTCAAAACCTGTCCGAGAAGCTGGCGTCGATCTTTGACAAACTGCGCCGCTCGGGCAAACTGACCGAGAAGGACATCGACGCGGCCCTGTCCGAGGTCAAGATGGCCCTGCTCGAGGCCGACGTCAACTTCAAGGTCGTCAAGCAGTTCACCAAGCGGGTAAAGGACAAGGCCGTCGGGGCCGAGATCTTCAAGAGCCTGACCCCGACCCAGCAGGTCATCAAGATCGTCATGGAGGAACTGACGACCCTGCTGGGCGGCGAGCGCGCCAAGATCACCTATTCCCCCCGCAAGCCCACCGTCTTCCTGATCGCCGGTCTTCAGGGGTCCGGCAAGACCACCACCTGCGCCAAACTGGCCCTCCACCTGCGGAAGCACGACAAGAAGAACCCCCTGCTGGTCGCCTGCGACATCTACCGGCCCGCCGCGGTCAAACAGCTCGAGGTGCTCGGGCAACAGCTGGGCGTGCCGGTTTTTTCCCGGCCTCCCGGCACGAAACCCGCCGAGATCGCCGCGGCCGCCGTCGAACATGCCCGCGACCAGGACCTGGACGTCGTCATCGTCGACACGGCCGGCCGGCTCCACATCGACGAGGAGATGATGGGCGAGGTCAAGGGCCTGAAGGAGGCCCTGGCCCCCCACGAAATCCTGCTGGTGGTCGATGCGATGACCGGCCAGGATGCGGTGACCATCGCCAAGAGCTTCAACGACCTGCTCGAACTGACCGGGATCATCCTCACCAAGCTTGACGGCGATGCCCGCGGCGGCGCCGCCCTCTCGATCCGCGAGGTGACCGGCAAGCCCATCAAGTTCGTGGGGCTCGGCGAGAAAGCCTCAGCCCTCGAGCCGTTCTATCCCGAACGCATGGCCCAGCGCATCCTGGGCATGGGCGACGTGCTGACCCTCATCGAGAAGGCCCAGGCCGAAATGGATGAGGAGAAGATGAAGGAGCTCGAATCCCGCATCCGCGAGGCCGAGTTCAACTTCAACGATTTCCTCGACCAGCTGAACCAGATCAAGAAGATGGGGCCGCTCGACCAGCTGTTGGGAATGATTCCCGGCTTGTCCGGGGTGCCCCGGCTGTCTGAGATGTCCTTCGACGACAAAAACTTCAAGCGGTTCGAGGCCATGATCCTGTCCATGACCCCGGCCGAGCGGAACAATCCCGATCTCATCGACGGCAGTCGCCGCAAGCGGATCGCCGCAGGCAGTGCCAATTCCATCCAGAACGTGAACATGCTGCTGAAGCAGTTCGGCCAGATGCGGCAGATGATGAAGAACCTGACCAGTATGACGAAACGGTCCAAACTGTCGAAATTCTTCGGCGGGAGATTCTGAACCAGACCCGGGCCACCCCGGATCGATCCACAGCAAGAAGGAGTACATGTCATGTCCGTCGCCCTCAGACTGAAAGTCCTCGGCACCAAGCACCGCCCCATCTACCGGGTTGTCGCGGTCGACTCGCGCAAAGCCCGGGACGGCCGGACCCTGGCCAACCTCGGTCACTACAATCCCCTCACCCAGCCCGCCGAGGTCTGCCTCGACGAGGAACGGGTGATGAGCTACCTGAAGAACGGCGCCCAGCCTTCCGCCACCGTGCGCCAGCTCCTGCTCGGCAAGGGCATCAAGCAGACCCAGGTCAAGCAGGAAAACGGCACCAGGCTGACGTGGGCCAAGGTCGGCTGAGCCGGCCGCGCGACCAGGAGCAGAACGCGTGCCGATCCAACGCACCCAGACCATGGTTGAGAGCCTGGTGAAGGCTCTCGTGGAGCATCCTGACGAGGTCGCTGTCAAGCCCATCGAGGGCGACAACACCGTCGTGCTCGAGGTGCAGGTCAACACCGAGGACGCGGGCAAGGTGATCGGCAAGAAAGGCCGGACCATCAACGCCCTGCGCACCCTGGTGCGGGCCGCCACCAGCCGGCACGACAGGAAAGTGATGATGGAGCTGATCTGAGTCCATGTCCGCCCCTGCCCCCGCCGCCGCCCCACGCCCTCGTCCCCGCCGGCGTCCCCGGCCCGCCTTCCCTCCCCGGAAGGCCGGCCCGGCGGCCCCTGCCGCCCGCCTTTCCGCCGCTGTCCCCGGCCCCGGGCCGGTCCCGGCGCCGACGGGCGCGGTTGCCGCCGAGGAATGGGTGGTGGTGGGCAAGATCGGCCGGACGATCGGCCTGGCCGGTCTGGTCCACGTGATCCCCCTCACCGATCATCCCGGGCGGTTCGCCCCGGGGGCGCGCCTGTTCCTGCGGCGTCCCGGGTCCGGACCGCGCGCCCTGATGGTCCTCGACGCCCGTGACCCCGGAGGCGGGGGCCGGCTGGCGGTCCGGTTCGAGGGGGTAACCACCCCCGAGGAAGCCCGGACCCTGGGCGGGGCCGACCTCTGCATCCCGCTGGCCGAGCGGGTTTCCCCGCCCAAAGGCACGTTCTACCCTGACGAGCTGGTCGGCATGACCGTCCATTCCCCCGAAGGGGAAGCCGTGGGGACGGTCCTCCTGCTGGAAAACGAGGTCCCCTCGCCGTACCTGGCGGTTGCCACGCCCGACCACCCGGAAGTGCTGATCCCCTTCCGCCGGGAGTTCATCCGCTCCATCCAGCGGGAGACCAGGGTGGTCTGTCTGCGGGAGCCGCTGGACCGGCACATTCCGAAATAGGCGGCCCGGGCCCATGCGCATCGACATCCTGACGCTGATCCCCAACGCTTTCGCGACGGCCTTCGACGAGAGCATCCTGGGGGCGGCCCGCCGCCAGGGTCTGATCGACATCCGGGTGCAGTCCTTCCGCGAGTTTGGGGAAGGGCGGCACCTGACGGTCGATGACGCGCCGTTTGGCGGGGGGCCGGGCATGGTCCTCAAGCCCGGCCCGCTGGTGACGGCCCTGCGGCGTCTGCGGCAGGACGGCCCGCCCGCCCCGGTGGTCGGCCTGACCCCGCAAGGAATGGCCTTCACGCAGACCACCGCCAAGGAGCTGGCCCGCCTCGAGCGGGTGATTCTGGTGTGCGGCCGGTATGAAGGCTTCGATGAGCGAATCCTGGCCGAGTTCGACCTGTCGTTGTCGATTGGCGACTACGTCCTCACCGGCGGCGAATTCCCCGCGATGGTGGTCGTCGATGCCGTGTCGCGCATGATTCCAGGCACCGTCGGGCGGCCCGAGTCGGTGCAGGAGGATTCCTTCTACGAGGGCACCCTCGACCATCCCCAGTTCACCCGCCCCGCGACCTGGGAAGGCCGGACCATCCCCGGCGTCCTGCTCGACGGGCACCATGCGAAGATCCATGACTGGCGCCGGGGCGAGGCCCTGTGGCGGACAGCCGCCCAGCGGCCCGACCTGTTCCGGCGCCTCCCTCTCACCCCCCGGGACCGCACCCTCCTGCAGGGCGCCCTGCAGTCCGCCCCGGTTCCGGCCGGTTCCCCGTCCCCGTCCCCGTCCCCGTCCCCGTCCCCGTCCCCGTCCCCGTCTCCGGCCCGGCGCCGCAACGCCCCGGCCGCCCCCCCCGTGTAATCCATTCCGATCAAAGGAGCCAGAGATATGAACCCCATCGTTGAAAGCATTGAACGCGGCTACATGAAGGACAAGAAGAACCTTCCGGAGTTCCGCCCGGGCGACACCCTGCGCGTGGCCATCAAGGTCCGCGAAGGCGACAAGGAACGCCTGCAGAACTTCGAAGGCGTGGTCATCGCCAAGCGGTATTCCGGCCTGCGGGAGAACTTCACCATCCGCAAGATCTCCTACGGCGTCGGCGTCGAACGCACCTTCATGATCCATTCCCCGAACCTGGCCGAGATCGCCGTCCTGCGGCGCGGCAAGGTGGCCCGGGCGAAGCTGTACTACCTCCGCGACCGCGTCGGCAAGAAGACCCGCGTCAAGGACAAGTTCGTCGTCGCCAAGGACCAGTAGGCGGCATTGGACTCCCGTTCAGCGGAATCGGCCGAACTCCGCGATTCCCCGGTCTTCCTGCGGGAAGTCACCCTCCGGGTCGGCCAGGGCACTGCCATTGCCCTGGAAAACGCCGACCCGGACGAGGTGCTTTCCGATCCCATCGTGCACCTGGCCGGCGCCGTGGGAGGGAAGCTCCCCGAGGGGATCCGGTGCCGTCTTCTGCACGTGTACCGGGGGCGGCCGCCGCAGGAGGTCCCCCTGGAGGCTCCCGCGCGGGGCCGGTTCAACGGGCGGATCCAACTGCGCAACGGGGTGAACGACTTTCGGCTGGTGGTGGCCGGCCCCGACGGAAGTGTGCTGGTGGAGCGGCTCTTCGCCATCAGCTACAAATCATCGTTTCGGGAATGGAACGAGACGATCTTCATTGCCTTCGTGCTGGCGCTGATCATCCGGAGCCTGGTGGTCCAGGCGTTCTGGATTCCGACGGGCAGTATGGAACCGACCCTGTTCGGCGAGAAGCACGATCCGGTGACCAAGGCCCTGACCCGGTCGGGGGACCGCATCCTGGTCAACCGGTTTGCCTACGTGGCCGACCTGTCGCTGGACGGCCGGATCCCCTGGGGTCCCCGGATCTGGCTGGCCCAGCCGAAGCGCGGGGACATCATCGTGTTCAAGTTTCCCGATCCCGACCCGAATGCGCCTGCCCGTGATTTCATCAAGCGGGTGATCGGCCTGCCGGGGGACGAGGTGAAGATCGTCGAGGGAACGGTCTTCGTCAACGGGACCCCCCTGAAGGAACCCTATATCGCCGAGCCGCCCTGGCAGGATTTCACGACGCAGGTGCCCGCCGACAGCCTGTTCGTCATGGGTGACAACCGCAACAACAGCGCCGACAGCCGGTTCTGGGGGCCGATGCCGCTGAAGAACCTCAAAGGGCAGGCGGTCTTGATCTACTCCCCCCTCAAACGGATCCGGGCGATCGAAAGCTATCCCCATCCTCCCTTGCCGGGCGCCCCGGTCGACCGCTGATGGAGAGGGCGGCCGCGGCGGGGCATTCGGCGGCGTTCCCGGGGGGCGGGCGATGAGCCAGGGCACCGTGGGGCGCGACCTGCCCGGCCACGTCCGGAAGGCGTTCCGCTCGATCGAGCGGTTCCTGCCGGTGGTGGATGTGGTCATCGAACTGCTGGACGCGCGGATGCCCTTTTCCTCGCGACTGCCCGGCCTGACCGCCCGCCTGGGGAAAAAGGCGGTGGTGGTGCTGGGCAAGGCCGACCTCGCCGACCCCGTGGAAACGGCGCGGTGGCTGGAGCGGTTCCGGGCGGAGGGCGAAGCGTGCGAGGCGCTCGACGCGCGCCAGCCGGCGCTGGTCAAACGCCTGGTGACCACCATCCGCGGGGTGGCGGCGGCGGCCGGGCCGGCGGCGGGGCGGAAGGTGCGGCGCCTGCTGGTGATCGGCATCCCCAACGTGGGCAAGTCGACCCTGATCAACGCGCTGGCCGGGCGGCGGGCGGCCCGGGTGGCCAACCTGCCCGGGGTGACCCGCGACATCCAGTGGGTGAAGATCCATGGGGACCTGGAGCTTCTTGACCTGCCAGGGATTCTGGACTATCGTCTCCTGAAAATGGGGGAGGCATTGCGGCTGATCAATACCATCCCCGGCCCTGGCGAGGAACCCGAGACGGGGGCCGGGCATCTGTGCTCCCTGCTGGTCCGGCAGGGGCTGGCCGACCGCCTGCCGGGCTTCGCTGAGGCGGCCGGTCGGATCGACCGGTTCCTGGACGGGTATGCGCGCCGGATGAACTTCCTGGGCGCGGGCGGCCAACCCGATGTGCGGCGGGGGGCGGCCGACCTGGTGCGGCGGTTCCAGGCCGGCGGGTTCGGCCGGATGACCCTGGAGCGGGCCGACCAGTCCTTCGAGACGGCGGACGAGCCGGCATGACCCACCCGGAAGCGACCCTCGAGCTGAGCGAGGAGGCGGCCCGGCACCTGTTCGGGTCCGGCCAGGGGGGGGGCCTCGAGTTGATCCGCACCCTTCCGCACCTGACGGCCCGGGCCCGGGGCAACTGCCTGTTTTTGAAGGGGCCGGCCGAGCAGGTGGCGGCGGTGCGGCGGTTCATTGACGCCCTGAACCGGCACCTCGAGGGGACCGCCGAGCTGGGCCAGGGCGACCTTCAGCGCCTCTTCGACGAGATGACGCAGAGCCCGGGTCTGTCGGCCGCCGGCCCCGCGCGGGAGGGACCCTACGAGGAGATCCTGACCACGCACACCGGGCGGGCGGTGCGGGCCAAGACGGCGGCCCAGCACGCCTACGTGGAGGCCATCCGGCGGCACCTGGTGACCGTCTCGGTCGGGCCGGCGGGCACCGGCAAGACCTACCTGGCCATCGCGATGGCGGTGCGGGCCCTGCGCGACAAGCAGGTCAGCCGGGTGATCCTGTCGCGGCCGACCATCGAGGCGGGCGAGAAGCTGGGGTATCTGCCGGGCGACCTGCTCGAAAAGGTCGATCCGCATTTCCGGCCGCTGTATGACGCCCTGCAGGAATTCCTTGGGGTGTCGCGTTTCCAGCAGTTCCTGCGGCAGGGGATCATCGAGATCACGCCGCTCGGGTTCATGCGGGGCCGCACCTTCAACGAGGCGTTCATCGTGCTTGACGAGGCGCAGAACACCACGGTGCGGCAGATGCGGATGTTCCTGACCCGCATGGGCTACGGGTCGCGGGTGGTGGTGACGGGGGACCGCACCCAGATCGACCTGCCCACGCCCCGTGATTCCGCCCTGACCACCCTGCGGCAGGTGCTGGGCGAGGTGGGGGACGTCGCTTTCGTCGACCTGTCGGCCCGCGACGTCATCCGGCACGAGCTGGTGAAGAAGATCATCCGGGCCTACGAGGCCTACTTCCAGGAGCCCGTTGACGGCCCCGGGAGCGCCGGGACATGACGGATCCCGCCGCCAAGAACCTGTCCACCTTCCTGGACTGGCTGGAAATCCCGGCCAAGCGCCAGCGCTCCTTCCTGGCCCAGCTGGGGGTGTTCGCGGGGCTGATGGTGCTCATCCTGATCATCGAGTTCTCCGGGTTCAGCGCCGACGTGGAAGAGGGGAAGGAGTCGCCCAAGTGCCCCCGGACCATCTCCTTCCTCGACGAGAAGAAGACGCAGGAGCTGAAGCGGCTCGAGGAGGAGAAGATCGACCCGGTCATCACCCACTTCGAGAACGCGGAAGGGGACATGCTGGCGAAGCTGGACCGGTTTTTCGAGGAGGCGTCGCAGTTCTACCAGGCCCACCAGGGGCAGGCGGAGCCCCCCGAGGGGGCCATCGCCTCGTATTTCCTGGCCGACCGCCTGCTGGAGCCGGACGGACTGCGGTCCCTGCTGAGCCTGACGCCCCAGGAGTTCGAGCGGATGAAGCGGTCCGCCCGCCAGATCCTGCGCAACTACTCGCAGGAGGTGATCACCACCCGGACGCTGGAGACGACGCGCGGGAAGGTGACGCAGAACACCATGGCCCTGCCGGGCAGTCTGACGTTCAAGCAGGTCACCGCCGAGATCGTGAAGAACGCCCTGTCCATCAACGCCATCGAGGACGAGAAGCAGACGCGGCAACTGCGGGAAGCGGCCTCACGGGCGGTGGCACCCGTCATGCGGAGCTTCTCGAAGGGGCAGAAGATCCTCGAGAAGGGGGTCATCGTCACCGCCGACGATCTCTACGTTCTGCGCACGATCGAGAGCCAGATCCACAAGAACCGGGTGCTGGCCCTGGCCGGCAACATCCTGCTGGCCGCGCTGGTGCTGGTGATCTCGCTGGCCTACCTGCGTCTGACCCGGTCGCAGATCCTGAAGGAGCCGGAACAGTTCCGGCTGATCGGCGGGCTGTGGATCGCGGCCCTGCTGTTGGGGAAGGTGGTCTACTCGTTCGGCGACGCCTACGACCAGCCCTCGCTGGCTCTTCTGCTGACGCCCCTGCCGTCGGTGGGCATCCTGATGGCGATCCTGCTGGACTTCCAGGTGGCGATGTTCAACCAGCTTCTGCTGGGGGTTCTGATGTTCCTGGTGGCCCAGGCCAACGCGCGCTACGCGATCGTCAGTCTCCTGGGCGGGGTGATCGGCATCCTGGCCTGGCGCAGTTCGGCCAAGGAGAGCAACATGCGCAGTACCGTCGGCTGGTCGGGGGTGAAGGTGGGCATCGGCAACAGCGTGGCCCTGCTCGGTCTGCTGATGCTGGACGCCGAAAGCTTCTCGTTCATGCGGGTGCGGGAGATCGCCGAGGTGGTGGCCTGCGGGTTCGGCAACGGCATCCTGTCGGGGGTTCTCACCAACGGGGCCCTTCCCTACATCGAGAGCTTCTTCTCGCTGGCCACCAGCTCGCGTCTGCTCGAACTGGCCGACCTGTCCCAGCCGCTCATCAAGCGGCTGGCGGAAGAGGCCCCCGGCACCTACCAGCACAGCGTCATCGTCGGGAACCTGTCGGAGGCGGCGGCCAACGAGATCAATGCCGATGCTCTGCTGGCCAAGATCGGCGGGTATTTCCACGACATCGGCAAGCTGAAGCGGCCGGCCTACTTCGCTGAGAACCAGACCGCCGGCAACCGTCACGACCAGGTGACGCCCTACATGTCGAGCCTGATCCTGGTGGGGCACATCCGTGACGGCCTCGACCTGGGCCGGGAATACGGCCTGCCCGAGCGGGTCCTGTCGCTGATTTCCCAGCATCACGGGACCACCCTGATCAGCTACTTCTACGAGCAGGCGAAGACCGACACCGAGGGCGAGGCGGTGAACGAGGAGCGGTTCCGCTACCCCGGCCCCAAACCGCAGACCAAGGAGGCGGCCATCATCATGCTGGCCGACGCTGTCGAGGCCGCCTCGCGCACCCTGCCCCAGCACACCCACAGCCGCATCGAAGGCCTGGTCGAGAAGATCATCGAGAACAAGTTCAGCGACGAGAACCAGCTCGACGAAAGCGATCTGACCCTCAAGGACATTGAGCGGATCCAGCAGACTTTTGTCAGGGTGTTGACTTCCATGTATCATGGAAGGATCGACTACCCCGGGAAACTATCCAACCAGCCGAAGGGGGCATCCGATGGAAGTGCTCATCAACAACCGCCAAAAGAAGATCCGGCTTAACACCCGCCGGATCCGCCTCATCGCCGAGGAAATCCTGCGGTTTGAGGGCGCCCCTGACAACGTCGAGCTGTCGCTGGTCTTCTGCGACGACGATTTCATCCAGAAGCTGAACCACCAGCACCTGGGCCGGAACGAGCCCACCGATGTGCTCTCCTTTCCCCTCGAGGAGGACGAGTTCGAGTCAGGGGAGCGCCTGCTTGGCGACGTGGTGATCAGCGTCGAGACCGCCTGCCGGCAGGCCCTCAAACTGCGCCATTCGGTCGGCCTGGAGATCGTCTATCTGCTGATTCACGGCCTCCTGCATCTGCAGGACTACGACCACCAGCGCAAGGATGAACTGAAACGGATGCGGGAGCGCGAGGTCACCATTTTTTCCCACCTTTGCGAACGGAAGATGCTGAAAGGCATCGAGGTGGTGGATCACCCGCCCCTGATCAAGCGGGCCGGGACGCCCCGCCCCCGGCGGAAGTCAGCCGCCCGCCCGCCCCGCAAGCCCGACCTCACCGAGAATTGAGAACCGGGGGCGCGGTCGATCCATCCATCCCGCCATGAGCAATGCCGTTTTCGGGCTGATCTTCGTCGGTCTGCTCTGCTGTTCGGCCTTTTTTTCGGCCAGCGAGACCGCGTTCTTCTCCCTGTCCCCTCTGCGCCTGCGCAAGCAGGAGGACGAGGGGGATGCCGCCGCGGCCGAGATCCTGCGGGTGCTGGCCGACAAGCAGACGATGCTGACGACCATCCTGCTGGGAAACACCTTCGTCAACGTCACCGCCACCGCGATGGCCACCCACTTCCTGCTCGACTGGCTGCCCACGGCCACCTGGCTGGCGGCGGTGCCGTTTTTGGGATCCCCCCAGTTCGCGGTGGCGGTCGCCTCGGTGGTGATGACCGTCATCCTGTTGTTCTGCGGGGAGATCACCCCGAAGGTGCTGGCCCTCTACAGCGCCGCCGGCTTCACCCGGTATGCCGTCAAGCCCCTGCGGCTGTTCATCTTCCTGCTGACCCCGTGCACCCGTCTGGTGCTGTGGGTCTTGCGGATCGGGTTTCCCGGCTACGCCGACTGGAACCAGAAGCTGGGGTCGGCCACCTCGCTCGAGGAGATCGACAGCTACTTCTCTCTCGGCGAGGAGGTGGGAATCATCGAGCGCGACGAGAAGGAAATGATCAGCTCGGTGTTCGAGTTCGGCGACACCCTGGTCCGGGAGGTCATGGTCCCCCGCCCCGACATCATGGCGGTGCCGGTCACCATGGGTCTGCCCGACCTGCTGAAGTTCTTCCGCGAGGATGGCCACTCGCGTTTCCCGGTGTATGACGGAACCCTCGACAAGATCGTGGGGATCATCTACGTGAAGGACATGCTGGCCAGGCTCGAGGAGATCAAGGACAACTTCCAGCTGAGCGCCCTTCTGCGGCCCGCCTATTTCGTCCCCGAGACGAAGAAGCTCGACGATCTGCTCCGGGAATTCCAGAAGCGGAAACTGCACATGGCGCTGGTGGTCGACGAGTTCGGCGGGGTGTCGGGCCTCGTGACCATCGAGGACCTGCTCGAGGAGATCGTCGGCGAGATCGTCGACGAGTACGATGCGGATGAACAGGCCCCGCTGTCGCCCCAGGGCGAGAACGTCTGGACGGTTGACGCCCGGTTCAGCCTGCGCGACCTGGAATCGGAGCTGGCCATCCGGCTTGACTACGAGGACTCGGAAACGGTGGGCGGCTACGTCCTGGAACGCCTGGGCCGGATCCCCAAGCGGGACGAGCGGGTCGAGGACCCGCAAGCCACCTTCCAGGTGACCGACATCAAGGGCAACCGCATCCTGCGCGTGAAGGTGACCCGGAAGGCGCCGCCCCCCGCGCCGCCCCAGGCCGTCGAGGAATGAGCGGGCCGCGGCCAGGCCGCCCCGGCCAGCCGGCGCC
>CAZKPI010000022.1:19431-20144 GCA_964554555.1 uncultured bacterium | reverse complement strand
CCCTTGTTGGTGACCGCGGCCCGGATGCCGGCGGCCTCGGCCAGCCGTTTCACGTGGGCGATGGCTTCAAAGGTGAAGCCCGACGGGGAGGGGATCGCGACCAGGTCCTGCAGGAGATCGACCACGCGCTCGCGTTTGGGGGGACGGATGGCCATGGGGAATGTCCTTTCGGTGGGTTGTCTGGCACCCGATCAGTCGGGCGCCGGGGTTGAGGCAGGACGGCACCGGCGGCGGCCGGGAGGGGGCCGCTGGGGAAGGGGCCAGCCGGCGCGAGGGCCCCTGTGGCGGAGGGCAACCCCGGAATCCGCCCCGCCATTCCTGGCGGCGGGGCGCCCCCTGCCCGACTCCGGCCGGTCGGGCCGCGGTCGGGAGACCGCTCCTGCCGGCGCGGGAGGGGATCCCTGACCCGGGTGACGCCCCCCCTCCGGCCGGGTCAGCCGCCGCTGATCAGGTGGATGATCTCCACGTCGGAACCGTCGGGCACCTGGCGGCTGCCATACTCGTCGCGCGGGACGTAGACCCCGTCGATCTTGACGATCAACAGCGGAAAATTGAACTTCATGGCATGGATGACGTCGGTGACGGTCATGCCATCCCGGTATTTGATCTTTTCCCCGTTCACTTTCAGCATGGGAAAGCTGTCTCCTTTCGGTTTTCCGGCCCGGGGCCGGGGGGGCCGGCATGGCGGGGGCGGTCCCGGACCCGGGGCCCGC
>CAZKPI010000022.1:8904-19417 GCA_964554555.1 uncultured bacterium | reverse complement strand
TGCCTCCGGTCTGGTCCGGCTCCCCGGGCGAGCTCCAGCCGGCCGATCTGGCTGTCATGACCGAGCAGGATCTCCATGACCTGGTTGGCCTGCAGAAGGGCCACCACGCCCACCCGCGGCGCCATCAGGCCGCAGTGGGGACCGGCCTCGGCGAGATCGTCGCCGCACACGTAGAGGGAGCCGCTGCGCCTGGTGCGCAGAAGGTCGTTGCGGCCCCAGCCGGCCATGCCGAGGCCCATGACCAGAGGTTTTTCCGGAAATTCCCGCATGACCGCCCCGAACAGCATGTCCTTCTGGTCGGCCCGGTCGAACGCCTCGACCAGCACGTCGACCCGGGCGAACAGGCTGGCGACATTCTCGGGGGTCACCCGCACGGGATGCGGATCGACCCGGACGGCCGGGTTGACCCGGGCCAGGGTGGCGGCCAGGGCTTCGACCTTCCGCTGACCGATCTGGTCGACGAAGAACTGCTGGCGGTTGAGATTGCTGGGTTCGACCACGTCGAAATCAGCCAGGACCAGGGTGCCGACCCCGACCCGGGCGAGGGCCACCGCCGCTGTGGAGCCCAGACCGCCACAGCCGGCGATGCCGACCACCGCCCGCTTCAGGCGGGCCTGCACCCCGGGGGTGTGGCGGGCGGCCATCAGCACCTCGAGTTCCTCGGCGGTGGGGATCTCCCCCCGCCGGATCAGCACCAGGCGGTCGCCTTCCTGCAGACGGGTCGCGGCGGGCACGGGATATCCGTTGCAGATGAACACGTCGGCGGTCGGCTTGTACAAGGCCGACACCAGGGCCGCCGTGGCCTCCGCCTCCACCTCAACGGGCCGCTCGTTGACGAAAACGTTCATGTCAGAGGCATCGGGAATTTCGGGGACACAAGACCAAATGGCTGGATTTCCAGCAAAAAGGCCTGTGTCCCCGAAACTTCACGGCGGGAGGCTATTTCAGGTGCGGTTTGACCACCTCGACCACTTCGGGCAGGTCGATGCGGCAGCGCTTGAGGGTCTCGAGGGTGGGCACGCCGTTGGGGGTCCAGCCGCGCCGCTTGTAGACGGCATCCATCAGCTTCTGGTAGCGGTCCTCACGGAATCTGCGGTGGAGGGCGATCTTCTCCTCGACGGTCTTGCCGGCCGGGTCGACGCCGATCAGTTCCTTCAGCTGTTTGTCATACCGTTCCTGGCGCGATTGGTATTCTTCCTTCGTCACGGGGCCCTGGGAGCGGTAGGGCGGCAGATCGTGCTGGCGCAGGCCCTTCCCCATGCGGATGTTGAAGACGCGCTGGAACTGGTAGACCGTCTCCGACATGGCGATCAGGCCTTCCTTGGTCAGGGGGCGGCCGGTGATGCCGGTGAAGACGTCGCAGTAGTTCTGCACGTGCTCAGGCACCTTGGCGGCCTCGAGAGGCGGGTGGCGGTGGTTGTCGGGCGGTTCGACGTCGTTCCAGGGCAGTTTGCAGAACCCGTTGAGGCCGAACCAGGTGCGGAACAGGGGGAAGTAGTAGAGCGCCTCGGCCTTGTTCTCGAAGGACGGGATCTGGTTGTTGACCATGTCCATGAAGATCAGCCAGGCCTCGTCGTGCTGGGGGCCCTTGTTGGTGAGGGCGTAGCCGCCCTGCTGGGCCAGGGATTCCTTCGACATGTACTGGCTGTATTCCAGCCCCTTCACTTCCATGCCGATGTCCCTGATCAGCTGGGGGTCGCCGTAGTTCTTCGCGATGAACTCCTCTTTCATCTTCGCCACGCCCTGGCCGACGGTGACGCCGAACCCACTGCCGCGGGCCATCTGGTGCAGAAGTTCGAGCTGTGACTCGGCGTTGCCCCAGGTCAGGTCGAGGCCCCCGGTGCGCTCCTTGTTCAGGATGCCGCGCTGGTAGCACTCCATGACGAAGGCACAGGCGGTCCCGAAGCTGATGGTGTCGATGCCGTACGTGTCGCAGTAGAAGTTGGCCTCAAGCAGCCAGTCGGGGTCGAAGATGCCGCAGTTGGCGGCGCACCCGGCGGCCGTCTCGTATTCGGGACCATCGACGGTGACGATGTGGCCCTTGTAGGGCCCGGTCTTCACGACATGGCCGTCGGCGCCCTTACTGCACTGCATCGAACAGCCATACCAACAGCCGTCCGGAATGCCCTGGGTGAACCGTTCGTCCCAGATCCAGGAGGCGATCTTCTTGGTGTCGGGGTGGTTGCCGTACTGGAAGTTGTGGACGGGCAGGAGGTCGTAGTTGTCCATGATCTCGACGAGGTGGGCGGTCCCCTGGCGGCGCATCTTGCACTGCTTGAGGTCGTGGTCGGCCAGTTCCTTGTGCATCTTGATACCCACCCTGGCCACGCGGTCGAGATCGGCCGGCTTGTTCATGTCGCCCTTGACGGGCGGGGCATGCACGACGAGGGCTTTCAGCTTTTTGTCGCGGAAGACGGTGCCAATGCCGCCGCGGCCGGCCTGCTTGAGGCGGCAGGCCTGGCGCCGCACGTCGAACCAGCTGAAGTTGAGACAGCCGATGAGGGCGTGGTCGGCCCCCTGTCCGGCGGCGACGACCGAGACGTTGCGGAGGTCGGCGTGGTCTTTCGCATACATGTGGGTGAACTGCTCGGCGGCCACGTGGCTGTTAACGTCCTCGTGCGGGGCCTCCTCGATGATCACCCTGCCGGCCTGGCCGTCGATCACGATGATGCACTGGGTCTTCGCCTTGCCCTGGATCTCGAGGGCATCGAAGCCGCTGAACTTCATCAGGGGGCCGAAGTACCCGCCGACGTTGGAATCGATGGGAATGCCGGTGGTGGGGGAAAGGGAGACCACGAGCGATTTCCCCGAGCCGGGGTACTGGGTGTTGCCGCCCAGGGGCCCCGGGCTGATGATGATCTCGTTCTCTGGGTCGTTCCATTTGGTGGTGGGCTTGACCGCGTTCCAGAGATACCAGAGGCCGAACCCGCGGCCGCCGATGAAGAGGTCCTTCATCTGCTGGGTGACGGCCTTTTCCCTGATCTCGAGGGTGGTCAGGTTCACATAGAGGGTGCGGTTGGTGTAGCCCTGCTCGGCCTGGCAGGGGGTGAACGCCCATTCCTTCAGGACCTTGTGGGCCTTTCGCATCTCAGGAACCTTGTCGTGGTAAGCGGTGCGCTTGGTGTAATCGAAAGCCATGTCGCTCTTCTCCTTTGCGCGGCGGTTCGTCAGGCGGGCAGGCCGGCGTGGTCGGCCTCGGCCATCTGCAGGGCGCCCTTGGGGCAGTTCTTCACGCACTGGCCGCAGGACACGCATTTGAAAGGTACCGTCTGGCCGGGGGCGCGGCGCATCGACAGGGTGGGACAGAAGCCGACGCACATGAAACACCCGACGCAGGTCTTCCGGTCGACCATGACGATGCCCGCCTTGTTGCGGGAAAGCGCCTGGACAGGGCAGACCGCGATGCACTGGCCGCACTGGCTGCAGACGTTGATCTCGTATCCCGCATCCTTCTTCGTCACGCGGATCGCGGAAAACTGGGGATCGTCGGTCTTGAAGAACGCCTGGGCGCAGACCTTCTCGCAGGCCCTTACGCCCTCGCACTTGGAGACATCCGGCTTTACGAACTTCATGTCGGCTCCTTTCCCGTCCTCCGATCTGCCAGGGTCAGAGGATCGATCCTATCTTGCCCGAGGAGGACGGGCCAAGTCAAGAAACTGGATGCCGTGGCCCGCCCGGACCGGGGGTGTCAAATGATACAATAGGAGTACTCACCTGGAGGGCAAGTATGGAAAAGCCACGTCTGGGGGCGGTGCTGGTCGTCGCCTTGTTGTTTGGCGGTGCCTGGAGCGCGGTTCCGGCCTGGGCCGGAACCGCTGACCCCTTCGAGGGTCAGGTGGTTGTGGACAAACAAGCCGATTCCGGACAGAGCCCGGGCGCGGCCCCCACCGCCGGAAAACCGGTCATTCCCGTCAACGCCCCGGTTGTCAAAAAGGCCGCGGGAGGTACCTACACCGTGGTCCGCGGCGACTGCCTCTGGAACATCGCCAAGCGCTTCCTGGGAGACGGCAGTCGCTACTGGGACATCGTCGAGGCCAACAAGGCGCGGTATCCGAGCCTCGCCAAGAACCCCAACCTGATCTACCCGGGGTGGGTCCTCACCATTCCCGGCACCAGCGGTTCCCTGTCGCCTGGCTCTGCCGCCAAGCCGTCGGGTCCCTCGAAACCCTCGACGGCCAGCCCCATCACTCCCAACCCCAACGTGCCCGCCCCGGCGGCCGGAGCCAAGGGGCCGAAAGCTCTCTATACGTGGCTGCAGCGAGCCGGCCTGTCCGGCGAAAAACTGCGGATCGCCTGGGCCATCGGCATGGGCGAGTCGGGCGGGAACCCCCGCGCCTACAACGGCAACTCCCGCACCGGCGACAAGTCCTACGGCCTGTTCCAGATCAACATGATCGGGAGCCTCGGGCCTGCCCGCCTGAAGCAGTACAACCTGAAATCCTACGAAGACCTGTTCGACCCCGAGACGAATATCCGGGTCATGATCAAAATGAGCAACAACTGCACCAACTGGCAGCCCTGGAGCGTCTACAAACGGGGAACCTACAAGAAGTTCCTCAGCCTTTACCCGCCCCGGTAAGCGGGTGCGGCCGACAGGCTTCTGGCCGCTTCGCTCGCGATGAACGAGGCCGCCTCTCCCGCCCCGGACCGGCGGCCTGGCGGTCTTCTGCGGCCGCTGGCGGCCGGGGTTGCCCTCATCGAGGGCGTCACGGCCGTGTGCCGGTTCGGCCTGGGCCTCGAATCGACACGCGATACCGCCTCGACGGTCGGGCGCCTGACCGGCGGCATCCGCCTCCATCACGGCTACATCGGGGTTCTGCTCCTGCTGTTCGCCTGGCGGTGGGGGCGGGAAAGCCCCGGCCGGCGCTGGGGCCTGATCGTCGGGTGGTCCCTTGTCCTGTCCGACCTGATCCATCACTTCGTCGTCCTGTGGCTCACGACGGGTTCTCCGCAGTTCGACCTGGTGTACTGAGGCCCCGGTCAGATCAGAGCGAGGGCCCGCGGCAGGAGGCGGATCTCGGCGGGCAGGAAGCCGCGCGGGTCGCCGTCGTATTCAACCTCGGGCGCCTCGGGGCAGGGCAAGATCTCCAGGTGGCGGCCGAACAGGGGCGGGAAACGGCGCGTGATGCGCCCGGAATAGACCTGGGGCAGGAGAGCCAGCAGTCTCGCTTGCGTCAGGGAATGCAGGGGCAGGACGTAGAACCGCCCGTCGTCGGGGGCGATGTCGATCGCCAGCTTGATGCCGGAGGCGACCAGGGGTCCCTTGCCGACGAACAGATTGAACATCCGGGGAAAGGCGAGGTCGCGGCCGTCCAGGCGCAATCGGAAGGTTGGTCTGCCGTAGCGGGCAATGGCGCCGACGAGGGCCAGGAAGGTTCCCGGCCCGTCCCCGAACCGCCGGCGCAGTCCGGAATTGGCTCCCCGGGCCACCGCCGCGCCCAGGCCGAAATTCGCACAACAGCTGAAAAGGCGGGTCACGGCCGGTCCGTCGGCCGAAGCCCGGTGGGTGATGCGGCAGACATCGATCCGGCGGCGGCGGTTCGCGACCAGCCGGTCGAGGGCCGGTTCCAGGGCGAGGGGGATGCCGTGATTGCCGCAAAAATCAGGGCTGGTGCCGGTGTAGACCACCCCGAAGGCGGCCCGGGCCTGCTCGTCGCCAGGTTCGAACAGTCCGTTGATGACGTCGTTGATGGTGCCGTCGCCGCCGACGGCCACCACGGTGTCGAATCCCCGGCGAACGGCCTGCCGGGCGGTGTCGGCCGGGTCGCCGTCCTTCGTGGTCAGCGCGAAGTCGAAGGCGATCCGCCGCCGGCGCAGGCTGTCAAACAGAGACGGCCAGACTTCCCGCGACCGGAAGGAACGGGACGAAGGATTCATGATCAGGAACAGCCGCGGCGGCAGGGATGTCACGGATGGCCGCTCCGGAACGATGGGAGGCCTGGGCTCATGGCGACCAATGGCCTGGCCCGCCCGGAATGGTGACCCCGGTCCCGCTGTCCCGTTGACCGCAGAAACCCTGCTCCCCCGCACACTCCAGCCTTTGGAGCGGGCCGGGGGCCGCCGCCAGGGGGACGGCCAGGGGAAAAGCCCTCTCGCCGGGGATCAACCCGGGCTTTCCTTCCCTCCTGCGTCCAGCCGGTATTCCTGCTCCGGCCTCGGGCCGCGACTGCCATGCGCTCAATCCCCGCCTTCCTCCGTTTTGCCTGCGGCTCATGAGTACAAACCAAGACGCTTGTATAGACGGGTGGGCTTCCCCTTGTTCCAGGCGGGAACGAGCTTTTCGGTCAAGTGGCGGGGGAGCGGGGTGGTGGTGAGGCCGTTCTCCTGAAGGGCACGGTGGATGGAGGGAGACTCGGCGGTGCAGAGCCAGCGGGTGCCCGGCTGGGAGAAGTACCGCCGCATTCGGGCGAAAATCGTCTTGAATTCCTCCTGCTGGACATTGCCGAACGAGACGTTGAGGAACTCGCAGGGCTGAACCTCACCGTTGGCGTTGAGGTAGAACCGGTCGATGCCGCCCGCCGTACAGCCGAAATGCGTGGGCTGTTCCTCGAACACCTGGACGGAGGCGGCAGTGGCGCGGGCGTGGGGGCCGGGACCGTTGTGTTCGAGGTGGAACCGGCACAGGCGGTCGATCTTCTCGCGGGCCGCGATCATCTCGTCCTGGCGGCCGAGCCAGGCGCCGGCCGACTTCCCGTGAATGATCTGGACAAAGGCGCACCGCCATTCCTGCGCGATGGCCATGAGGCGGTCGAGCCCGCCCTGCTCGACGAGTTCGGCGGTGGGACAGCTGTTGAGGGCAACGGTGAGGCCCGCCTCCCGGAACAGCCGGGCGGCGTCGCGGGCGATGCCGAACGAGCCGGGCATTCCGGTGAAGCGGTCGAAGCTCTCCTCGTCGGGGGTATGCAGGGAGATCATCACCCCGTAGACCCCGGCCTCTTTCAGCCGCCGCGCCTTCTCGGGGGTGAGGAGGTGGCCGGTGGTGTTGACCCAGATCTCGCGCCGGCCGTCGAAGGCGGTCAGCAGGTCGAGCAGGCGGTCGAACTGGAGGAGGGGTTCCCCGCCCTCGATGTCGAACATGGTGACGCCCAGCTCCTGCATCTCGCGGGCTGTCTTCTTCAACAGCCCGATGTCGAGGTCGGCCCCGGTGTCGTTGCGCTGGTAGCAGTGCGGACAGCGGTAGCCGCAGGCCTTGGTCATCGAGAAGACCACGGTCAGGGGGCCGGGATCGGGGCGCAGGAACTTGCCGATCGATTCCCAGAAGGCCGGTGAGGGGTAGGCGGGCAGGTAGAGCAGTTTGTACAAATTGCCGGTTTGTACCACCTTGTTCCGGACCATCGGCTTCAGGAGCAGAATCAGCCGCCAGATCAGGCGGGCGAACCGGATCGGGCAGAGCCGGCCGCGGAACACCTCCAGGAGATACCGGAAGAACACATCCAGCATCAGGCGGACATAGAACAGGCCCTTGGCCGTTCCGGTCAGGAACCGGGGTTCGTTCATGGGTTGGCCTCCTGCGGCAGAAACTGGAACTGGCGCCACCAGCGGACGGTCTTGCGGACCGCCCGGGACAGCGGGGTGAAGGACGTGAAGCCGAACGTGTGCTGGACCTTGTCGACAGCGTAGACGTTGTCGGCGGCGAACATGGTGAGGCGTGCCCGGGTGAACAGGGGCGGGGCGGCGGCGCCGGCCAGGGTATACAGGAATTCGAGCAGGATGGCCAGCGGCAGAAGGACGGCCGGGGGGAAGGGAACGGGCTGTGGCCGGCCCAGAGCCTGGCAGAACAGGCCCCAGAAGGCATCCATCCGCGGGACGTCAGGGTGTCCCGCGTTGAAGACGTGGATGCCGGCCGGCTGGCGCTCGGCGATGGCCAGGACGAGGCGGGCCAGATCCTCGACGAAGATGACGTGGAACCGGTTGCGTCGGGACCCGGGCAGGCAGGGAACCCCGGCCAGGACGGTCCTGCAGTATTCAAACGGCCCGGCGTGGAACTCCCGGGGCCCGAAGACCCAGACGGGGCGTATGACGGTGAGGTCGAACCCCCGTGCCTCGGCTTTGCTGATCACGGCCTGCTCGGCCAGGGTCTTGGTCAGGCGGTAGTGGTTCATCGCGGAGGGCAGACACGCTTCGAGCGGGTAGGGCAGGACCGGCCGGTAGGGGGCGTTTTCGTCCTTGGGGAGGGGGCAGTCCTCCTCGCCCAGGACGGCGTTACTGCTGATCAGGATCAGGCGGGGGCGGCGGTCCGGCGGCCGGCCATCCGCGGCCGGCGGGGCGGGGGCGAGCGCTTCCACCAGGTTCAGGGTGCCTTCGACGTTGGCCGCGAAGAACTCGGGGTAGCTTCCCCAGTCGCTGACCTTCCCGGCGGCGTGGATGACGAGGTCGAAGCGGGGAACCACGGCGTCGAGCAGGCCGCGGTCGGCGAGGTCGCCTTCCAGGATCTTGACGGGGTAGCGGGCCAGGAACCGGCGGGACGAGGTCTTCCGCACCAGGGCGGTGACCCGGTGCCGGCGGCAGAAGGCCTTGACCAGGTGACTGCCGATGAAGCCGGCCGCGCCGGTGATCAGGACGTTCATGCGGCCGGCTCGCCGAGGCGGAGCTTTTGCTTCAATTCCTCGAGGGCTGACAGGAGAAGGTCGAGGTCGGCGCGCGTGTGGGTCGAGGAGATCGACAACCGCAGGCGGGCGCGGCCGCGGGCCACCGCGGGGAAGGTGACCGGCGTGACGTAGAGGCCGCGTTCGTGCAGTTCGCGGCACACGAGCCGCAGTTGGTGTTCGTCGGGAATGAGGACGGGGATGATGGCGGTGGTGGAGCCCAGGGTGTCGAACCCGAGCCGGTGCAGGCCGTCGAGGACGTAGGCGGTGTTGGCCTGCAGGGCCAGCCGGGGGGCCGGATCCTCCTCGAGGAGGCGGAACACCTCGATCAGTCCGGCCACGGTGGGGGCGGGGAGGCTGGTCGAAAAGATGTAGGAGCGGGCGAAATGGCGCACGAATTCCACCACCTCCCGGCGGCCGGTCAGGTAGCCGCCCAGCCCGGCCGGGGCCTTCGACAGGGTGCCGATCGTCAGGTCGATCTTCCCCTCCAGACCGAACACCTCGGCGGTGCCGCGGCCGGTGGGACCGACGATGCCGAGGGCGTGGGCCTCGTCGATCAGCAGGCGGGCACCGTGACGCCCGGCCAGGTCGGCCAGGCGGTCGAGGGGGGCGAGGTCGCCGTCCATGCTGAAGACGCCGTCGGTGACGATCAGCCGGCCGAGGAAGTGCTTCCCGGCCTTGCCCAGCAGGGCCTCGAGCGCGTCGGGATCGTTGTGGGGGAAGTATTTCAGGGTTCCCTCGCTCAACTGCACCCCGTCGATGATCGAGGCGTGGGCATACAGGTCGGCCAGGGCCACGTCGCGCGGCCCGAGCAAGGCCTGGATGGTTCCCACATTGGCATGATACCCGGAGGGGAAAAGGCAGGCGGCTTCACAGCGGTAGAACCGGGCGATGCGCTCCTCCAGTTCGAGATGCAGATCGGAGGTGCCGCTCATCAGCGCCACCGACCCGGAACCGTAGCCGTGGGTGGCCGCCGCGCGCCGGGCCGCCTCGACGACCCGCGGGTGGGTGGCCAGGCCCAGGTAGCTGTTCGACGCGAACAAAACCATCTCGCGCTCGGCGCCGGTCTTCGGGTCCCGCACCCGGACGCGGTTGCCGCAGGCGGTGGTGAGGGCCCGCCGGTAGAAATACCCGCCAGCTTCCTGGACGGCCTGCAGGCGGGGCAGGAAGGCCCGGGCCTTGGCGAACAGGTCGGGGCTGTCAGGGGGCGGTTCATACAGGGTTTCCGTGGTGGCGGGCTCCCCCCCGGCATCCCCAAGACCCCCGGCCGGCCCTGCGGGGGAGGGGGAACCCGCCTTCGCCTCTGGCGGGATGGCGCCGAGCCGGGAGTTTCCCGCGATGCTTTCTGGGGCCGGCCCGCCGGAAGGGGGACCGGCCTCGGCACTGCCTGTGGCCTTCCCGCAGGGAGAGCCGCCGCCTGCCGCGTCGTCCGGCAGGTTCCCGCGGGAACCGGGGCCGTCTGAAGAACTTCGGGGCGGCCTCGCCGGTGGGCGGGGGCCTGGCACGGGTTTCGGAACGGCGGGTTGGTCGGTCATGCGGCAGGTTCCTGGAGGGCGGCCAGGGCGTCGATCAGCCCCTGCGCCGGACCTGAGACGGGAAGGGCGACCGGCCGCAGATCGAGACCCAGCCAGCAGACCAGCGGCCGCCCGTCGGCGGTGAAGGTTTCGGCATCGAGCTTCCCGTCGGGCGCCGTCGTCACCCGGCAGGTGATGACGGACGCCCAGGCCGCGGCGGCGGCCCGCCGCCCCTGGCGGCCCGTTGGCCCTTCCGCCCAGGTGCCGCTTGGGTCGGCGCCGGCCAGAGGAACGGCCCTGGCGTAGCCGGCCGCTCCCCAGGGAAGGGTGTAGCCCCGCCGGCGGCCGAGCATGGTGAGACCCGCCGCCTGCAGGGCGAGATCGCCGACAACGCAGGCGGCCGCCCGGTCGGGC
>CAZKPI010000022.1:4564-8836 GCA_964554555.1 uncultured bacterium | reverse complement strand
GCAGATCGGCCTGGAAGGTGGGGCCATGCCGCAGGATGGCCGGGTAGAGGTGCTGGCGGGGCCAGGCGAGGACTGGTGGGGCCGCCGCCCGGGGGAGAGTGACGGCGAGTGGAGGCCGGCCGGCGGCCGCGGCGGTCGCGGCGGCCGTGAACAGGGGCCGGCCGGCCCCGTCGCGGATCTCGAGGCGGGTTGGGGTGCGCGCGAACTCCACCTCCCGCTCGCGGCCCTTGCGGAGCAGGAGGGGAGCCTCCAGGCGGAGGTCGGCCAGACCGTTTCCCCCCGCAGGGCCGGCCGCCGCGGTGACCATTTCCAGAAGCGACTCGGCGAGGACGGCGAGCGGGACGACGGGGGTTCCCTCCAGCTGGTGATCGGCCAGGTAGGGGTCGGTGGCGAGCGAGAACAGACGCTTTTCCATCGGCCTCTACGTTGGCAGTGACTCGAAAAAGTCGGCGATGGCGTTGATCGAGGTGAATCGCTTCAGGGCTGAATCATCGATCATGATGTCGAGACGGTCCTCGATGAAGTTGACGATCTGGATGGCCTTGAGGCTGTCAAGGCCGAGCGCGAACAGGTTGTCCCCGTAGCGTTCGGGGGGGATGCGGAGCCGGGATACGGTGGCGATGGCTTCGAGAACGATGGTGATCAGTTCGTCACGGGACAGGGCGGGGCGTTTCATGCCGATCTCCTCGGGGCGGTGTGGGGACGGCGGCCGTAGACGACCGCCATGTGGGTTCCCGCGAAGCCGAAGTTCAAAAAGAGCATGGTGCCGATCTCGTAGCCGGCATAGGCCCGGGCATCGTAGTAGGCATTGGCCTTGATGCGGGGGTCGGGTTCGAACACGTTCCGCACCTCGGGCACGCGGCTGTCACGAAGACAGGTCAGGGCCAGGGCCCCCTCGCTGATGGCCTGGACCCCGAAGGTCGATCCCAAAAAGCTCTTGAAGGCGAAGAGGGGAACCCGCCGCACGTCGTCGCCCATGATCTCGCACAGGGCTTCCGATTCGTACGGGTCGCAGGCGGGGGAGCCGGCGGCCGAGCCCGCCACGAAGTCGATCGCCGATGGCGGCAGGTTCGCGTCGGCGAGGGCGTCGCGGATCGACAGCAGGATGTCGGCGCGCGACGGTTTGACGAAATCGGCCGAGCCGTTCGACAGACCGAATCCCAGGATGCGGCCGTACCAGCCGGGCCGCGCCTCCCCCTCGCGTTCGAGGATGAAACAGCCGGCGGCCTCGGCCACCACCAGTCCGTCGCGGGTGCGGCAGTAGGGACGGCAGGCGGTGGCGGGGTCGTCGTTGCGATGGGACAGCACCCGGATCTTGTTCCACAGGTGGAAGGTGCCGGTTTCGAGGCAGATATCGACCCCGACAACGATCGCGCGGTCGACCACGCCGGTTTTGATCAGCCGGTCGGCCTGCAGGATGGCATTGAGCGAACTGGAGCAGGACGAACTGACGAACCAGCACGGGCCCTTGATGCCGAACAGGTCGGCGAGGCGGGCCGGAAGATAGCTGTTCATGCCATGGATCAGGGAGGTGATCTTGTAGAGATGGTTCAGGAAGTAGTCCTTGACCAGGCTGGCCACCTCGAGGTAGTTGCCGAGACTGCTGGCCACGAGAAGGGCGGTGCGGCGGGGCTGACGCCGGATGGCCTCGGCGACCCCGGCCTCGTCGATCGCCTCCTGGACGACATAGACGGCGGCCTTGACGTAGTCCTGGCGCAGGTCCTCCTCGTTCAGGCGCGAGACGAGGGCAGGGGGAAGGACGCTCCAGGGGATGGGGGGGACCAGCCCGGCGAATCCGGTGCGGGTTTGCGGGGGAAGCTCGAACCGGTCGATCGGCCGGATGCCGGTCTTCTTCCCGGCGAAGAGGGAAACGTTCCGGTCCCGTCCGATGCCTGCGGACGAGATCAGACCGATTCCCGAAACCACGGTGGTGGCCACGACAACCCCTCTCCGGATCCGGCACCCCGGACCCCTGCTTTTCAGGTTCCATTGTCGGCAACCACCCCAGGGAAGTCAAGAAACCGAGTTTGGGAGTTTCGGGGACCCATGACCTGATTGACCAATGTTTGACCAGAAAGGTCATGTGTCCCCGAAAGCCGTATGAATGGTTTGACAGAGGGCGGGGGCGAGGCTAGGATGGGGCAAATCCGAGAGAGGAACGGGACTCCCGGCGGGTCCCCGGCAGTGATGGACAGCGCGGCAGTGAAACGGTTCCTGTGGGCCTACGTCAAGACGATGCGGCTGTACTATGCCTTCATCACGGGCATTGCGGGCTGGATCGGGGTTTCCTTCTACCATCACCTGATCGAACGGGCGGGCGGCACGGTGTCGGCCGAGACCTACCAGCGCAGTGTGCTCATCCTGGTCATCCTGTTCGCCAGCTGGGGGATCAACCAGGTCTTCAACGACTGGCTCGGCCTTGCGGAGGACCGCATCAATGCCCCCCACCGGCCGATGGTCACCGGCGAACTCAACGTCCGGTGGGCGCTGACCCTGTCGGGGTCACTGATGGCCGCGGCGGCGGTGGTGACCTGGTTCCTGAACCCGATGGCCCTCATTCCCATGCTGTTGGGGTTCGGGCTGAACTTCGTCTACAACTACAGCAAAGCCTGGGGCCTGTGGGGAAATGTCATTTTCGGCCTGATGATCGCCAACTGTACCGTCTATGGTTTCCTGGCCGCGGGCCCCACCCCGATCCCGCTGGTCACCACCAACCGCCTCTGCACCGTCCTGCTGGTCGCTTTGATGAACGGCCTGATGACCTACTACACCTACTTCAAGGACTACGAGGGGGACAAAGCGGCGGGCAAAGACACCTTCATCGTCCGGCACGGCATCGAGACCGCCCGCCAGGTGGGCATCGTCGGGGCGTTCCTGCCGACCATCGCCTTCCTGTTCGTGCGCATGATGGGGTGGTTCCCCTTCGAGATCACCCATTACTTCCTGTACTGCGCGACGATGACGGTGTTTTTGCAGATCTGGACTGCGGTGCGCTTCTACAACCACCCGGTCGGGCCGAAGGCCTATTTCTCCAACGCCACCAACTTCCGGGCCTGTGCCTGCGGCCAGGTGACCTTCATTTCGATCTTCAACGGCCCGCTTGCCCTCTACCTGTTCAGCTTCACCTACGTCTTCATCGGGTTCCTGTTCGGTTTCCACGAAGATGAGAAGGCCTGACCACCCCGCCCTCCGGCCCCTGCCCCTCACCCGGGTCACCCTCCCCCACCGGATCGTCCGCGCGGCGACCTACGACAACCTCGCCGCGCCCGACGGCCGGCCGACCCCCGCCCAGGGGGCCCTGTTCGCCCGTCTGGCCAGCGGGGGGGCGGGCACCATCATCACCGGGTTCGCGTATGTCTCCCGGCAGGGAAGGGCGATGCAGGGCGGCCAGGCCGGCATCGACGCGGACGACCGGATCGACCCCTGGCGGCGGGTGCTGGAACCGGTGCGCCGGGCCGACCCCGGGGCGAAGGTGTTTTTGCAGATCGCCCACACCGGCCGGCAGACGATCAGCCGCGCCACCGGCCGGCCGGTGGTCGGCGCCGGGCCGGTGCGGTGCACCTACTTCCTGTCGCCGGTGCGGACCCTGACCGAGCCCGAGGTGCGGGAAACGGCGGAGGAATTCGTGCGGGCGGCCGAGCGGGCCGAGCGGGCGGGTTTCGACGGGGTGCAGGTGCATGCCGCCCACGGCTACCTGGTCCACCAGTTCCTGTCGCCCCACACCAACCGCCGCCGCGATGCCTACGGGGCCGATCCCCTCCGGTTCCTGCGCGAGATCGTGGGGGGCATCAAGGAACGGACCCGTCTGGCCGTGCTGTTGAAGCTGAGCGGGGCCGAGGACCGGCCGCGCGGGTTGACCATCGACCGGGTGGTCGACTACGCCCGGACCATCGACGGGTGGGGCGTCGATGCGCTCGAGATCAGCTACGGCACCATGGAGATCCCCTTCAACATCATCCGGGGCGGCCACCCCGTCGATGCCGCCTTGCGCCACAACTACCTGTTCACGCGGTTCGGCGCCCTGTTCGTCCGGTTCTTCCGGCGGTTCGTCTACCCCTGGTACAAAAAGCGGTTTATTGCTTATTCTGATCTGTACAATCTGGCCAATGCGCGCCGGATCAGACGGGCGGTCCGGACCCCGGTTCTGGTCACCGGCGGGGTCCGCTCCGGCGACCAGATGCGCCGGGTGCTGGAAGAGGAAGGCCTTGACGGGGTGACCCTCAGCCGTCCGTTCATCCGGGAGCCTGACCTCGTGCGGCGTCTGCGGGACGA
>CAZKPI010000022.1:0-4554 GCA_964554555.1 uncultured bacterium | reverse complement strand
GGTCCTCCTGCGTCTCCTGCAACCTCTGCACCGTCCTGTGCGACAGCCCGTATCCCCTGCGGTGCTGGCTCGACGACCCCGGGGCGGCCCTGGGAGCTGGTGACGACCCCCCGCCCCGGCCCGCGCCCGGCGAGGCACGAGGCGAGGCACCAGGCGGGCCAGGGCGGTGCCATGGTCCTGCCGGCCCGGGGGCGGGCGGGGCCCGGGGGGATCCATCGGCGTGTTCGTCGTAGAGTATCTCGCCGCCCTCTGCCAGGACCTGGCCGACCGGTTCGCCCGGCCCATCGGGGTCGTGCTCGCGTTCTTCGGGCCGTCCCTCCTGCCACTGCGGATCAACAACACCCTGGCCACCCTGCTCGAGGAGGGAACCCCCGAGGAAGCGCTCGACCGCTCGATCAAGCAGGTGTTCGGCGACCTCGACGAGATTCTGATTCTGGTCTACTCGCACCCCGACCTGTTCACCCCCGCCAACCTCGCCGTGGTCAAGACGATGACCGACCGGGTGGCGGCCATCGAGGGGGTCCGCGACTGCTTTTCCCTGTCGACGACCCCCTTCTTTCGCCAGTCGGCCGAGGGCGGGGAAACGGTCCTGCACACGGCCCCCCTGCTCGAGGTCATCCCCACCGATCCCGCGGCCCTGCGGAATCTGCGGCGCGATGCGCTTGACAACCGGCTGTTCGTGAAGAACATCATCTCTCCCGACGGCCGGACAGCCGCCCTCAACATCGTCTTCGAACCTGATGTCGAGCCCTTCCGCAAGGAGGCCATCGTCCGCGAGATCCGCCGCCTGATGCGCGAGCAGGCGGTGCCTGCCGGGGGGCGGTTCGAATTGACGGGGATGCACGCCTTCATGGAGATCACGGGGGCGACCATGCAGAGGGACGTCGAGGTGTTCAGCGCCCTTTCGCTGGTGGTGCTGTTCTTTGCCCTGCAGTTCCTGTTCCGCTCCTTCGTGCTGGCCGGAGTGGGACTGCTGGCGGCGGTGGTCGCCAACGGCCTGCTGTTCGTCACCCTGCACCTGCTGGGCCGGATGCTGTCGATCTCGACCACCCCGGTGCCGGCCATCACCATGGGCCTGGCGCTGGCCTATTCCCTGCACTTTCTCGTGGCGAAGCACGAGGGACATCTCGACGACCCGCACGAAGTGCGGGAGATCTTCGTCGGCGCCTTTTTCTCGGGCCTGACCTCGATCATCGGGTTCCTCTCGCTCTGCCTGAATCCGATCCCGACCCTGCAGGATTTCGGCCTCTACGCCTCGATCGGCACCTTCTTCGCGGGCTGGACCGCGCTGTTCGTGACCTATCCCGTCCTGCGGGCCGTGCGGCATCCCCCGCACCCGAAGTTCGCCCGCCGTTTCAAGTTCCTCCTGCGGTTCGCCACGGCCCGTTTCCGCGGGGCCATCCTGGCCGTCGCCCTCCTGTTCCTGCTGGCGGGGTGCCTGATCCCGCGGATGGAGGTGCAGACCGACTACTACCGGTATTATCTGACGTCTTCGCCCATGACCCGGGCGGTCGATTTCGTCAACCGGTCGGTGGGCGGGCAGTATCCGATCGTCGTCGAGCTCGACACCGGACGGCCGGAAGGGGCGCACGAGGCGCGGATCCTGCAGTTCCTCGCCCGGTTCAAGGCGCGGTTCGAGCAGGTCGAAGGGGTCGACAAGGTCATCACCTGGCTCGACCTGCTGAACGAGGGCTGTCGCGCCTTCGCCGACGCCCCGGCGGAGGCCTGGTACGACGACCCCGCGAAGGTGGCCCAGGTCGCCATGGTGGTCCACGATGCCAGCCCGGCCCTGAACGGGTACTACGTCAACGACCGCGGCGACAAGACCCTGCTGTTCGTGCGCACCAGCCACATCAACTCGGCCAGTTTCGCGGCCATCCACCGCGGCATCCAGGAGTTCCTCGCGGCGGAGGGTCCGGCCGGGGTGTCGTGGAAGGTGGGCGGCACCTACCTGCGCTGTGTGCAGTCGGCCGACCGCATGGCGGTTTCCCAGTTCGAGGGGACCTTCTGGGAGATCATTGTCCTGTTCGGGTCGGCCTTCTTCATCATCCGCTCGGTGCGGCTGACGGTCATTGCCTTCCTGGCCAACCTCCTGCCCATCTTCGGGGTCTACGGCCTGCTGAGCCTGCTCGGCGAAACCCTGAACATGGGCACCACCATGATCGCCGCCATCTCGCTGGGCATCGGGGTCGACGACACCATCCACTACGTGGTGCGCTATCTGGCCGCCTACCGGAAGCACCGCCGGGTCGTGGCCGCCACGAAGGAGGTCATCCGCTCGACCGGCGTCTCGATGTTCCTGGCGGCCTCGATGATCGCCCTGTCGTTCCTGACCCTGGCCTTCAGCTCCATCAAGCCCATCTACCAGCTCGGGGTCTACACCGTCGTGACGATGGCCCTTTGCTTTGCCGCCAACATGCTCCTCGTCCCCGTCCTGATCACCCGCTGGATGCATCATGGGCGGGGGTGACCCCGTCCGGTTCTTCGGCTCCGCATCCCAGGCGGGTTCCCCGCGGCGGAGGGTCCCCCGGAAATGGGGAACGGCCTGCTTTGCGCCGATCCGCCTCCCGCGTGCCGGCCAGCCGTGGTATGGCGGCACGGTTCCCGGGGGGAGGGGGAACTCGTCTGAGCAGATCAGGGGCGGCGGGGAAGGGGGGATGCCTGGCGGGGCCGGGGCCCTTTTCCAAAAGCGGCCATCGGGGTAAAATGGTGGCAGAGAATCAGCCAACCGGAGGTACTGCCATGCATCGGATCCTGTTACTGCTGGGCATGGTCCTTGCCCTGTCGGGTTCTGCCTGGGCCCTGATCGGGGTTCCCTGCGACCCGGAACGGGACTTCACCGAGGTCGTCCTGCTCGACCACTGGAAGCAGTTGCCCCACAAGAACCAGGAGGAATCCAAGGCCCGTGTCGATGAGGTCAACGCGAAGCTGGGCCGGGCCGCCTGGAAATACGACCCGACCCCCAACCACTCGGTCTACGAGTGCCTGAGCTACGGGGCCTCGACGATCGCCGACTGGTGGGCCCTCGAGATGGGCTGGAAGCTCGACAGGTACAAGAGCTATGCCCACGGCGGCACGGAGCAGGGGTTCAATCCGCGCAAGCTCGAGGTCCGCTACCGGCACCGCACCAGGAGCAACCCCCTGCACTATGCCCAGGTCGGCATCAGGGCGGAAGACCGCTGTCCGGTCACCGGGGAGTGGGTTCCCATCAGGCCTTCGGGCTATGCCCGTCTGCTGGTGGAGCGCGAACCCGACTCCATCGTCGACCCCGTCGATGGCATCACCCATGTTTACAAGAGCACCGACTACCCGATGGAAGGCGAGTGGTATTGGGTGGTTGCGAAGAACCACGACAAGAAAGGCGTGGAGGCGAAGCTGAAGCAGGCCCTGGCAGACCACGGACCCCTCTACGTGCAATTCGAGATTCCCAACAAGCACCTGCTGTTCGGCACCCACGGTCCGGTGGTGATCGGCTGGGGCAAGCTGGCCAGCGGCGCCACCGTCTTCATCTGCCACGATTCCTATGGGAACTTCGACAAGACCCACCAGCAGGACGACAGGGGTGCCAACGCCTATCGCTACGTGACCGCCAACGAGATCGACGAGGCCATCGTCTTTCCGCACCGGCCGGTGGTGCGGGCGGTGCGGGCGGGAGAGGGCGTCCGCGTGAGTTTCCTGAACCGGGCGGGCCATCCCCTCCGGGTGCGCAAGGCCCGGTATCTCGACGCCGCCGGGAAGGAGCACGAGATGGATCTGGCCCAACGCGGGTCCTACCTGATTCCCGCCGGGGCGGTGAAGGGGGCGACCGTCACGGTCGTCGTCGAGGCTGATTACTACATGGCCAAGGGGGGGAAGGGCTACCGCATCACGGTGCCGATCTCCAGCCGCTGACCTTTTCCGGCCACGATTCCAGGCGGGACCGCGACCCATGGATGACCACCGGGTGACGGTCCCCCTGCCGGCGGGGGCTGGCGTTGGCCGTTCCGCAGGGACCCCGCGCCCGCGGAGGCGGGGAAAGCCGGTCCGGGAGAAGAGCCGATGAGCCTGGCGGGGGATTTCGAGCGGCTGAACGAGCAACAGCGGCGGATCATCCGCGGTTTTACCGGCCCTTCCCTGGTGCTGGCCGGGCCTGGCACGGGGAAGACCCGCACCATCGCCGTTCTGCTCGGCAAACTGCTCGAGGATGGCCTGCGCATGAAGGAATGCCTGGCCCTGTCGTTCTCGGACAAGGCGGCCACCGAGCTCCGCGAGCGGGTGCTGGCCTACCATCCCCACGGTTTCGACGAGTGCTGGATCTCCACCTTCCACTCGTTTTGTGCCCGCCTTCTGCGCGAGCAGTTCCATCGGGTGGGTATCCATCCGGAGTTCAAGCTGTTGACCGGCTTCAAGGAGGCCCTTCTGCTGGCGGGCCTGACCGCCCGGCTGTCCCCCGAGGCCTTCCCCGTGTTCGGGCCGGTGCTCCAAAAGCGCGGGTTCCAGCAGGAGGTGCTGACCTTCATTTCCCTGATGAAATCGAACCTGGTCACCCCCGCTGACCTGGAAGCCGTCCTCGCG
>CAZKPI010000021.1:18699-20394 GCA_964554555.1 uncultured bacterium | reverse complement strand
CCACGGCGGGGGGCGGGGCAAGCAGGACCGGGCCCGTTTCTGCTTTGGCGATGGTGCCCGACCGGCCGATGGAGATACCGCCGGGCACGATGTAGGGGGCCTCCTGATCGATGGTGACCGTGATCGGGGCGGAATAGGGACTCTTGTTCCCGTTGCTGTCGGTGCCGTTCCAGGTGGTGTCGGCGGCCATGGCATACAGCTGGTTCTGACCGGCCGCGGGCATTTCAACGTCGATGAAGGTGAAGGTGCCGTCGGCGTTGGCGTTGGTCGTGGCGAGCTGGGTGGACCCGCTGAACAGCGTCACCTTCAGGGGCCGGCTGTCGTGGGGCGGGTCGGTGACGGCGGTTCCCTTGATGGTCACTTTCTTGTTGTTGGACGGTTTCTTCAGCGGTTCGAGAACCGGCTCGTGCGGGGCGGTGCGGTCGGCGACGACCGTGAACTCGGCGCTGGCCGCCGAAACATTGCCCAGCGGATCGATGCGGCGGGCCGTATAGGAATGGGAGCCCTCGGTCAGCCCGGCGACGGTGACCGACCAGGAGTCGGCCCCGCCGGCCACGGAGACGGTTCCCACCACATTGCCCCCCTCGAGCACCTCGACCTTCTGGGCGCCCGATTCGGCGCTGACGGTGCCGGTCAGGGTGACGCTCTCGGTGCGGATCGGCGATTTGGGCGAACAGGACAGGATGGCCGGGGAACCGTCGGCCCCGGCATCGACCTGGAAGGCCGTCTGGGCGGTCGACTGGTTGCGGGTGGCCTCCGGGTAGGTGTCGTCGAACCCGGTGACCCGCACCGTGTAGACCCCGGCGGCGGTGCCGGCGGGGACGGTGATCCGGTAGCGGTTGCTGGTGTAGGGCGCCGTTTCCGGGCTCACTGGGGTTGGCGCGCTCCAGGCTCCGGGGGCGATGGTGAACTGGGGCGGGCCGGCCAGGGCCTCGTTCGAGGTGAAGGAAAGCACGACCTCGTTGAACCCGTTCTGGGGGGAGACGATGGCGCCGGAATCGACCGTCAAGGTGAGGGTGGGCGCCTGGCGGTCGATCAGGAGGTTCCCGGCCGCCCCCGCGTCAGGGGAGGGAGTTGCGCCAGGAACGGCGGTTTCGATGACGGACACCGAGAAGGCGACCGAGTCGCCGGCCAGGCCGGCTACGGTGGTGGTGAACTGGGCCGATCCGGCGGTGGTGTTGGCGGTACCGATGGGGATGGAGTTGGCCTTGAAGGTGGCGGCGAAGGGGGGGGTGTCACCGGTCCAATTGGCGCTCAGGGTCACCACCTGGCCGGCGTTGTAATGCCGGGTCAGGTCGGCAGGGGTCTGGACGGCGCAGGAAAGGGCGGAAATGGCCGCCCAGGCGGGGAGCATGCCCAGGACCAGCCACAGGTGGGCGGTCAGCAGGGCCAGTCGGCCGGCAGACAGGCGTGTGGTCATGGTTTTCCTCCCTTCGGGGGGCCGGGAAGGCGACGTTCCGGGGAGGGTTTTCGCGGAATGGCTGGAGGCCGCCCCTTGGGCGGGACGACCGGCTGTCCTGGGCGAGGACAGGGGGAGAAGATCTTCCTTCCCAGGAGGGTGTTCTGGCGGTTGGCAATTCCCTTCATGGCCTTCTTCATAATTATACTTTCGCGGGAAGGGGAGGGGCAGTGGTACCGCGTGCGGGGAAAAGTTTCCGAATTTTTTTTCAAAAAACCTTCCGGACCCGCCGGGTG
>CAZKPI010000021.1:7201-18679 GCA_964554555.1 uncultured bacterium | reverse complement strand
CGGGTGATCCGTAAAATGGAATTATCCCTTCATTTCGCAGGGCAGATAAGTCTACAAGGAGACAAGGAGACGCACTCATGAAGCGAGTATCGAGTATCATCGCCCTCCTCCTGGCCTTGGCCGCCGTCACCCCCCTGTTTGCCGAAGACGCCGCCGTCGCGGCCTCCCCCAAGGAATGGACCCTCGCGGTCTTTCTGAACGGCGACAACAACCTCGACCCCTTCGGCGTCGAAGACATGGAGGAGATGGCGAAGGTCGGGTCCAACGACTGGCTCAACATCGTGGTCCTCATCGACCGCGAGAACGGGCCCGCCACCCTCAACTACATCGAGAAAGGCAACATCAAGAAGCTCAAGGACATGGGCGAGCTCGACATGGGCGACTATCGTCAGCTCGTTTCCTTCGCCAAGCTGGTCCAGGCCCAGTTCCCCGCCAAGCACTACGTCCTCGACATCTGGAACCACGGCTCGGGCTGGAAGAACGCCGACAAGAAGGTGTTCCGCGGTGTCAGTTACGACGACCAGAGCGGCAATCACATCACCACCAACCAGCTGACCACCGCCCTGAAGGAGATCAAGGGCGTCTTCGGGCACAACGTCGACATCCTGAACTTCGACGCCTGCCTCATGCAGATGGCCGAAGTGCTCTACGCCTGCCGCGGCACCGTCGACTACGTGATCGCCTCCGAGGAGACCGAACCCGGCAAGGGCGCCCCTTACGATGACATCCTCATGACCCTGACCCCGACCTCTTCCGCCGAAGCCTTCGCCAAGTCCTGGGTCAAGGCCTTCGTTGCCTCCTACCAGAACGGCAGTCAGGGCAGTGAGGACTGCACCCAGTCGGCCATCAAGGTTGCCGAGATGGAGAAGGTCTACGACGCCATCAACGGTTTCGCCAAGGCGGCCATGGGCGGCAAGTTCACCCCCCAGTTCAAGCAGGTCCTGTTCAAGGTCCAGAAGTTCGCCTACCCCGAGAACGTCGATCTCGTCCACCTGGCCACCCTGCTGAAAGCCGCCATCTCCGAGACCGGCATGCAGACCGCCTGCGACAAAATCATCAGCACCGCCAAGACCGCCGTCATCGCCAATGCCAACGCCGGCTACTCGCTGAAGAATGCCAAGGGCATCGCCGTCTACCTGCCCGCCGACTTCTACCTCGAGAGCGGGTACACCAACCTCGAGTTTGCCAAGGCCACCATGTGGGACGAAATGGTCGTCGACCTGGGCAAGAAGGCCACCGCCGCCGCCGTGATCGGCTCGGTCGAGAACGGCGACCTCTCCGAACTCCGGAAGTTCGTGGCCGGCGCCCCCACCTACGACCCCGAAGTCACGAAGTTCGTCATCCAGGAGCTGAACTACCGCCTCCACACCGAGGGTGGCCTGCCCGCCTCGGTCGTCGCCGAAGTCACCGCCCTGATGGGCCAGCTCACCCGCTGATGGAGAACCCCGGGATTCCTGGCAGTCCCCCGACTGCCGGGAATTCCCATTTTGCCTGAACTCCCCGGTTGACAGGACCGGCCGTCCTTCCTATAATGGGTTCGCCTGGTACGCACCAGCTGTTCATTGAGCCATACAAGACTAGTAAGGAGTATAAGATGAAACGCGTATTGAGTATCCTCGTCCTGGCTCTCATGGTTGCTTGTTCCGTGTCCCCCCTGGCCGCCGCCGACAAAAAGGACTGGACCTTCATGGTCTTCCTGAATGCCGACAACAACCTCGACTCGTTCGGGGTGGGTGACATGGACGAAATGGCCAAGGTCGGCAGTTCCGATTTCGCCAACATCGTCGTCCTCATCGACCGCGAGAAGGGTCCTGCCACCCTCAATTACATTGAGAAGGGCAAGATCACCCTCCTCAAGGAAATGGGCGAGATCGATATGGGCGACTATGCCACCCTCGTCTCCTTCGTGAAGGACACCGCGGCCGCCTATCCCGCCAAGCACTACGCCCTCGTCGCCTGGAACCACGGCTCCGGCTGGAAGGACAACAACGGCGCCATGATCAAAGGCATCTCCTACGACGACCAGAGCGGCAACCACATCACCACCAACCAGCTGACCATCGCCTGCTCCCAGATCAAGGAAGCCCTCGGCCAGAACCTCGACATCTTCGCCTTCGACGCCTGCCTCATGCAGATGGCCGAAGTCATCTACGCCATGCCCGGTGTCGACTACGTCGTGGCCTCCGAAGAGACCGAGCCCGGTGAAGGCTGGCCCTATGACGACATCCTCAACACCCTCAAGGCCGGCACCAGTCCTGCCGTCTTTGCCAAGAACATGGTGGAGAAATACGCCGCCTCCTACAGCGGCGGCTCCCAGGGCAGTTCCTCCTCCACCCAGTCCGCCGCCGACATGAGCAAGCTCGGCGCCTTCAAGGACGCCATCGACGGGTTCGCCAAGGCCGCCATGGCCGGCAACTACGGCACCCAGTTCAAAGACGCCCTCAACAAGGTGCAGAAGTTCTACTACCGCACCAACATCGACCTTCCCCACTTCGTGGAACTGGTGAAGATCACCATCACCGACGCCGGCTTCCAGACCGCCTGCGACAAGCTCCTCGCCGCCAGCAAGGACCTGATCATCGCCAACGGCCTCAGCGGCTACAACACCAAGAACGCCAAGGGCATGGCCATCTACTTCCCGGCCACCAGCTACAGCTTCTCCGCCCCCTATTATGACCTGGCCTTCGCCAAGGAAACCCTGTGGGACGAAATGGTCCAGGACTTCTACAAGAAGACCACCGCCCAGACCGTCGTCTCCGACGTCGAAGAGGGTGACCTCAGCTCCCTCATCTCCTACGTCGGCACCGCCAACGCGAACAACCGCGAGGTCAGCGCCCACCTGATCAGCAAGCTGAACTTCGCCGCCTTCGCCGAGGGCGGGCTCGATCCGGCCACCGCCCAGACCGTCCAGAACCTGATCAAGGAACTCAAGACCAAGTAAGCTCTTTCTCTCCGGGTCCTTTCCGAAAGCCACGGGGCCGTCGCGCCCCGTGGCTTTTTCGTTCGGTGCGCCCAGAGGCCCAACGGGACACGGAAGACAAGCGCCCCGCCGGTCGGAGACTGGCGGGGCGCGGGTCGATCGCGGGGAATTCAGGCAGGCTCTTCTTCCATGCTCGAGAACGGGACCGGACTTACTGTTGCTTGGCCTGTTCGAGCTGTTCCTGCAGGTCGGTCAGGCGGAGGCGCATTTCCTTGATCTGGGCCATGAGTTCCTGCGCCCGCTCCTGGTCGGCGGCAGTGCCTTCCTCGTTGAGGCGGCGAAGCTCGCTCTGGGCCTCCTTCAGGGACTTCTGAAGGGCCTTGATCTCCTGGTCGAGATCAAAAATCTCCTGCTTGCTGGCGGCCTGGGCGGCCACACTGCAAGCGAAGACCATGATGAACGCGAAAACGGTGACAGCAGCGACGGGGCGAATGCCACGTTTGGACATTGTGTTGTTCCTCCCGGTGAAAGTATTGGCGATCTACTCGATACTCAATACTTCTCGCAGGAGGTGAAGAGCTCACCAGTTGTCAAAGAGCCGAGAGCCTTCTTTCACCCGAGATGACTTCTACAACTCTAACATGGTGGTACAGACCTGTCAAGAATGTCACCGGGAACTCTGCCATCCGCCTTTTCTCTCCCCAAACAGGTTTTCTGGGAAGTTCTTCCGGCGACCTCATCTCGGTCCGGTCCTTGAACGGGAGGGGGGGGCGCCTCTATAATCTTCGGTATGGACCAGCCGCACGACCCTGCCACCGGTTTTTCCTGGGTGCGGTGGGCGGGGTTGGCGGGGTTCTTTCTGGGCATCCCCATCCTGCTCGCGCTGGGAGCCCTCGCCCTGGGGGACGCCGGACGGCGTGAGGGGTGGGAACAGCGGCGCCGGGACCGGCTGGAGCAGGCGTTTTCCCACCTCGAGGCAGGCACCTCTCCCACGCTCCTGTATTCCCGCCTGCTGCGGGCGGTCGAGCGGCACCTGTACATCGCCGCCCGGCCAACCCCCGCGCGAGTCGGCCGGGTGCGCCAGGCCCTGAACCGCCGGTTCCCCGGGCTCTTCACCTTCACCTTCCTCGACCACCGCGGCGCCCCAATTCCCGGCTGGAGCGACGGCCGCCCCCCGCGAGCCCTTCTGCAGAGATTCTTCCAGGGGTATCTCGCCCTGGCGGAAGGGCGGCCGCACGACCTGCCCGCACTGCGCACCTTCTTCTCGAGCTTCTTTGGCCCCCTGGCCCCCGTCGATCGCCTGATGTCCGGGCAGGTCCTGCAGTTCAACCCCGGCGGCGAACGGCCGTTCGTCTACCTGTCACAGCCGCGTCCCGAGGGGATGATGATCGTCCACCTCGGCATCGAGGGGGGAAGGGAGCACCTCGCCCTGACCGACCTGCTGGACCGGGCCCAGGATCCCAGACGGGGTCTGTCCCTCGCCCTGATCGATCACCGTCTGCCGTGGGCCCCGCAGGTGGCCTCCCTGCCCGGCGGTCCGGCGGTCCGGTTGGCCGCCTGGCAGGCGCTGTTGGCCCGGCCCCAGGATCCGTTCCGGGCGGGCCATTGGTCCTGGGGCCGCCGGCCCCTGACCTCCCGGTTCAGCGTGTTCGGCTGTATCGACCTGTCGGCAACCGCCGGTTCCGGCTCCACGACCTGGCGCCGGGCCCTGCTGTTCGTGTGGGTCATGGCGGCCCTCGGACTCTGGCTGGCCATGCATGGCGTGCCGCCGGTCTCCCTGTCGGTCCGGCAGACGCTGGCCCTCGCCTTCACCTACGCGGCGGCCCTTCCCCTGCTGGTCATGGCCCTGACCGCCCATGACGAGATCACCCAGCGCCGCCAGGTGCTCGAGGAACGCTGGCACCGGCAGGCGGAACGGGCCCTGCGGCAGTTGGACGCCCGGTTCCCCCAGATGATCGAAGACATGCGGTCGTCGATGCAGGCGTATTTCCGCCAGGCGACCCTCTCCGACAGCCTGCGGGAGCGAGGGGGGAAGCGCCTCCTGAAAAGGATGCAGGGCCGCTTCTCCTGGGACTTCATGCGGATCGTTGATGCGGCCGGCCAGACGGTCCTCAACGACTTCCCCATGATGTCGCGAGCCGTGGAGACGGAAAGTCTCGGCATGTTCAACAAGTGGGCGGTGCCCATCCTGGCCAATCTCCGTTCTGCCCCCGCCAGCGGGACCGCCAGCCCGGTCCGGGACAAGACCGCCGAATTCCTGGGATCGCGGGCCACCGTGGAATTGGGGACGCTGAACCGGTTCGACCTCCATCTGGGGAGCGTGTATTTCTTCCTCTACCCCCTCTTCACCCGGCAGGAAGAGGCTCAGCATCTGGCCATCCTGTTCTGGTCGCAGGAGAAACTGGAGAGCACCTACCTCGAGCGCCACCTCATCCCTCTCTCCCGCACCCTCCCCGATACCTCCCTGCTGGCTGTCCACCGCCTGCATCCCGCCCGCAGTCAGCCTGATGAACGAACGGTCCGACCCTGGCGGCGGTTCGCCGACCGCGTCCGCTCCCCCATCCACAGCCTGTGGGACCGCGAGGAATCCGGCGGGGAAACCATCCTCCTGACCGGCCTGCGGGGGTCGGAACTCACCGATTTCGACCTGGTGGCGGTCAGCGGCGACCGGTTCATCCGCGAGGAGATCCGGCGCACCGTCGGCGAGTATGCCCTGGCCGGACTGCTCACTCTGCTCATCAGCCTGGCGGTGGGAACGGTGGTGGCGCAAGCCTTCCTGGTTCCCATCGGCGATCTGGCCGCCGGCGTCGACGCCATGGAACGACGGGCCTTCTCCCACCGTCTCCCCGTCCATGCCCCCGACGAGTTCGGGGCCCTGGCCCTCGCCTTCAACCGGATGCTCGAGGAAATGGCCGACCTTGAGGTGGCCCGCATCGTGCAGGAGCAGGTCTTCCCCGCCGCCCCCCTGCAGTTGGGGGGGTGGGAGGTGTTCGGCACCTGCCGGCCGGCCACCGAGGTGGGCGGCGATTATTTCGATTACTTCGCCCTGTCCGGCGACCGGATCATGGCGGTCCTGGGCGACGTTTCCGGCCACGGGGTGCCGGCCGCCCTGGTGGTGGCCATGGCCAAGGCGGTGGTCGGCCACCCCGAGCGGCCGGAGGATCCGGTCGCCATGGTGCGAACCATGAACGCGGTCCTTTCCCCCCTGTTGAAAAAACAGCGGATGATGACCTGCACCGTGCTCGTTCTCGAGCCAGCGGCCTCGAGGCTTCTGGTGGCCAATGCCGGCCACTCGTATCCCCTGCAGGTCACCCCGTTCTCGGCCAGTGAGCCGGGGGAACCGGGGTTTCCCCTCGGGGCCCGGCGGACCCTCAATGTCCCTCTTCAGACCTTTCGCCTGGCCCCGGGCACTTCGATCGTGCTGTATACGGACGGCCTGGTGGAGGCCCCCATGGCTTCGGGAGAGCCGATCGGCTATACGCGCCTGCTGGCACGCGCCCCGGGGTTGCGCCGGCCCACCGCGGTCGCCACGGTGGCGGCCATCCGGGCGTGGCACGAGGGGTTGGCGGCCTGGAACCCGCCCGCCGATGACGTGACGATCCTGGTACTACAGCCGGTGACCGGCGTCGAGGGCCACCTGGAGCGGCAAGGCGGCAGTCCCTCTGACGCCGCGGCCGTCGGAACCGGATGACTGGCCAGCCCGAAAAAGCTCTGACGATGCCGCTTTCCCCGCAGAACCCCCGGGGCGGGCTTCCGCCGCTCCTCCGCTGGCTGGTGTTCTGCCTCGTCTTCTACGGCCTTCCCGGAATCCTGGTCTGGCAGATCTGGGACCGCACCGCCCGGGAACTGCTGGCGCAGGCCGCCGCCCAGGCCGGCCACCAGCTGACGGGGGAACTCACCTTTCTCCAGCCCATCTATGGGGATGTCGGCCGGATCAACATGTTGTTCAACCAAGTCCAATGGCGGGTCTTCCATGATCCCCTCCTTCGGGGCACGGGCTGGCGCCCGCCCCCCGGTCCCGTCGACCCCGCCGGCACGCTGGCCAGGATCAGACGCCGCCTGCAGAGATGCCTGCCGGGGCTGGTCTCCTTCGTCCTCCTCGACGGACAGGGGCGGGTGGTACCAGGAGTGTCCGAGACGACCCCGGGCCAGGACCGCCTGTGGCAGACCTTCTGGGACGACTACCGGAACGCCCAGGGCCGGGACCGGGCCAACATCAAAAACCCCCCGGAACTCTACCGCCCCCTGTTCGGATCCCTGTTCGGAAGGGAAAACCTCGTCCGGCTGACCGACCGGCTGATTTCAACGAGCTACCGCATGCGGAGGGCCCGGATCATGTTCAGCCCGGCGTATCCCCAAGGCATGCTGATCTCCTTCTTCCATCAGCGGCCAGGCTGGCAGGATCCCGTGTTCCGGATCTTCCTGGCTCTGCACCCAAGCTCGAACCAGGACCTGAGGATCGGCTTCGTCGACCGCCGGCGCCACCCCGCCCGCTGGTTCCCCGCCGGTCCCGCCCGGGCTGGCCTGGCGGCGGCGATGCTGGCCCTCGAGGGGAGCTCCGAACCAGTGGTGTCCAGTGGAGGGTTCTGGTGGTCCCAGACCGTCCTCGGCCCGCATGGCCGGCTGGTGGCCGCCCTGCCGGACCGCACCACTCCGGGCCTCCAGGCGACCGGTCTCCGCCTGGCCCGGGGACTGCTCCTGCTGGGCGGCCTCCTCGCCGGCCTGACCTGGACGATCTCGGGAGGCGGCCGGTCCCTGCCCCTGGGGATCCGCCAGAAACTGTGGTTCCTGCTGGCCTGGCTGACCGGAATCCCGCTCATGCTGTTGGCGCTGTCGGCCCATGGGTTCCTGGCGGAATACCGGTATCTGCTCGAGCAGGAGACCCGGGTGGCGCGCGAATGCACCCTGCGGGAGCTCGACCGCCGGTTCCTCGACCATCTGGGGACCATGGAACGGGTGGTGCGCCGAACCCTCCAGGGGGACCGTCTCGGGGCCCCCGACAGCCTGCCGGCCCTGCAGAGACGGATGGGCCGCCTTGACCGGCGGTTCCGCCCATCCTTCTGCCAGCTGATCGACGCCGGCGGCCGGGACCTCCTGAAACGCCAGGCCCCCTGGGGGTGGGAGGACCAGTACGTTCCCCGCCTCATCCAACAGCAGGTCATGGGCCTCTTCGACCTGCTCAACCCGGAGGGGGCGACCGGAAGAAAAAGTTCCGGAGCCGCGCAGATGATGGCCGCCACCGCCGAGATGTACGGACTGAATCCCGATCTCCTGCGCGGCCAGTTCCGTCAGTCCGTCAACCACCTGTCCGAGATCCGGCTGGCCACCTCCAACCTCTGGACCATTCTGGTGCCGGTTCGCCACGGGGACGACGTTCCCCTGGTCGCCGTCCTCGGCTGGGAATCAGAAGGACTGGAAGCGGCGTTCGCCAGAGCATTCTTCGCCGCCCACCCTTCCCGGCCCGGCCAGGAGGAACTCGTCATCTACACATCCAAATCCAGGTACCACCCCGCCAGCCCCCGGTGGCAAACCCTCCTCGACCGTTGGCGCCGCCACCTGGACTATTCACGGGAACCCATCCATTTCCAGGTCACCGATGGCCAGGAGGATCTGCAGGGAACAGCCCTGGCCGGGTCCTACCTGGCCAAGAGTTTCCTGTATGTCCTCCAGCCCGCCTCCCGGTTCACCGCCCGCATGGCTGGCCGCCTCGGTCCGATCCTCGTCGTCACCCTGCTGATCCTCGCCACCACGGCGGGAGTCGGCCTTTTCCTGGGCCGCCACTTCCTTGGCCCCATCGACCACCTGCGGGAGGGGATCACCGCCCTCCAAGCCCGGTCCTTCAAGACCCGCCTGCCGGTGTCGGGAAAGGACGAGCTGGCCGACTTGACGGCGGCCTTCAACCGCATGATGGAGGGCATGGCCGAACTCGAGCTGGCCGGCCTGATCCAGGACAACCTCTTCCCTGATCAGCCCCTGTCCTGGCAGGGCTGGCAGGTCGCCGGCTCCTGCACCCCCGCCGCCCGCGTGGGCGGGGACTACTTCGATTTCTTTCCCCTCGACGAGGGGCACCTCGGCCTGGTGGTGGGGGACGTCTCCGGACACGGGGTCGGGGCGGCCATGGTGGTGGCCATGGCCAAGGCCCTGGTCTCTTTCCCCGGACGCCGGTTCACCCCAAGCGGCACGCTCGACCTCGCCCACGCCTTCTTCCGGAGTCATCTCGGCCAGTGCAAACTGATGACCTGCTGGGTCGGGGTGATCGACACGGCGGCGGGAACCCTGACCTGCGCCAACGCCGGCCACTGCTACCCTTTACTTGTACAAAACGAAATTTTTTGTCATCTGGCGGCGCCCGGCTACCCGCTGGGGGTCAGGACCCGGCGGAAGAACAGCGAAACCACCCTGTCCCTGCCGGCCGGGGCCACCCTCCTGCTCTATTCCGACGGAGTGATCGAAGCCGCCACCCCGGATGGCGGCATCGTGGGATACGACCGACTGGCCGCCGCCGCCGTCCGTCACATCCGGCCGGGGGCCTCCGCCACCCTGGCCGCCCTCACCGCCTGGTTCGCCTCGGTCACCGGCGGCCTCCCTCCCGCCGATGACGTGACCATGGTGGTCGTGCAGGCGCCGGCCGCCCGGCGCGGAACCCCGCCGGCCTGACCACCGTCGCCCGCCGGGCCGATCAGACCGACCGGGAACAACAGCTCCCTGCCGGTGCGCGAAACGGACAGCCCCCGCGCCCGCCAGGCCGCCGGCGGAAGCCCTGCCAGCCGCCGGCCGGCCGAATGACCCGCCGGCACCCCTGACATGGATCGGACGATTGTCCCAATGACCAATACTTGACGCTCTTCGTCCCAAATTGGTAGTATCTCCGGAGCGACCGGCCTGCCGCGGCGCCGTTCTGCCCCGGCCATATCCCGAATTTGCAGAGGACCACCGTGAAAAAGACAACCCCCAAGAAACCCGCTGACGAGGCCTGCCCCGTCCCCCCGTGGGAACCCAAGCCCCTGCTGAAACTGGTTCGGTATCTCGGCCTCTCGCAGGCAGAACTGGCGCGTCTGATCGGCATTTCCTACTCCACCTTCCGCGCCTGGATCGGCGGCCGCACCCAGGACCCCTCCCCCCGCACCCTTGACCAGCTGAAGAAATTCGAAAAGAAGATCCCCGCCCTTCGCCAGGCGGCCCTCCAGCGCCAGGCTGACCGACAGGAGAAGGAACAGCGCCGGGCCTCGCGCCTGGGCAAGCCCTGGCCGGTCAACCGCATCCGGTCCTTCATGCACACCTGGGGCATGAGCCAGGCCGAGTTCGCCATCTTCTGCGGCGTCTCCTACGACTCCGTGACCTCCTGGAGCCGCGGCCGCCGCCACCTCGTGCGCCGCCAGACCGCCGAGCACGTCGAACGGGCCGAGCAGGCCGCCCGCGCCCGCGGCTTCCCCCTCGTCGGGCCCAACGTCAAGAGGAACCCCTGGGCGGGCCTGAAGGCCTTCGCCGCCAAGAACCGCTGTCTGAGCCGGCTGGGGGAGATCCCCCATGGCCTGGCGGGAACCTTCGCCATCCGCGCCGCCGAGGCGGCCCCCGGCCGGTTCCTCAAGGGCCGGCCCGCCGACAGGATCACCATCAAAAAAGGCAAACAGCGCCAGTCCCTGGAGATCAAGATCGTTTTCGGCAAGACGACCCTCGCCCTGACCGGCCACTGGATGAAGCTCGCCGGCATCGACTACGTCGCCCTCACCGCCCCCGCCGACGACCCCCGCTTCCTGCAGGGCATGGCCGGCTGTCTGACCCCTGGCCAGACCCTCCTGCGCCTCAGCCTGTGGTCGGTCAAGCCCCTGCCCCTGCGCCTGCTGGCCGCCGGCCGCTGAGCGTCACCACCCCCCAGCCGTCCTGACGGCCCGCCCCGCCGGCGGGCCGTTGTCGTTGGCGAACCGGCATCGCCTCTTGCCCATTTTCCCCATGATCGACAGATCCGGAAAGGGTTGGCCGCCTCGGATGGCGGGGCCGCACGGGATGCCGGCGTGCCGTCAGACCCTTCAGGAATGCCCTGGAAACGGAGAACATGGGGAGGGCCGAGCAGGATCAGGACATCCTGACGCGGCAGGGATGTTCGAGGTTTGGAGGGAAAGGGAAGACGAACCTCAGACCTGCGGCCGTTCGGACAGGATCCGCCCCCCCGCCAGGACCCGGTCGCCCCGGAACACCACGGCAGACTGGCCGGGGGTGATGGCCCGGGCCGGTTCGGCCAGCTCCACCTCCCACGGACCGGCCGGAGGGGCGGCCAGCAGGCGGCCGGGAAGCGGGCGGGCCCGGTGCCGGATCTGGACGAGGACCGGCTCGTCCCCGGGAGGCCCGGAGAGCAGGGAATTGACGCGTTCGAGCCGCAGGCGCCGGCCCAACAGCTCCTCTTCCCCCCCAACGCGGACTTCCCGGCGGGCGGCGTCGATCCCGGTCACGAACAGCCGCCGTCCGTGCCCTCCACCCAGGCCGCGGCGCTGTCCAACCGTGTAGCCCAGGTAGCCCGCATGCTCCCCCATGATTCCGCCCCGGGCATCGACCAGGAGGCC
>CAZKPI010000021.1:0-7181 GCA_964554555.1 uncultured bacterium | reverse complement strand
CGGGATGGTCGGCCGGCAGACAGCGGCGCAGAAAGCCGACATAATCGCCGTCCGGCACGAAGCAGATCTCCTGGGATTCCGCCTTGCTGGCCGTTCCCAGGCCGAGCCGGGCGGCCAGCGCCCGCACCTCGGGCTTGGACATGCCGCCGACCGGCAGAACCAGGTGCGCCAGGATGTCGCGGGGCACCTGCCACAGGAAATACGCTTGGTCCTTCGCCGCGTCCCGACCCCGATACAGCGCCAGGCCGCCTTCCGGGGCGGGCAGGATCCGGGCGTAATGGCCGGTGGCCACAAAGTCGAATCCCATGGTGCGGGCCCGCTCCAGCAGACAGGGAATCTTCACGGCGGCATTGCAGACGACGCAGGGGTTCGGCGTGCGGCCGGCCGCATACTCGGCCACGAAGTCGGCGATGACCGCCGTCCGGAAACGGTCGGACACATCAAGAACGACATGGGGGATGCCCAGCTGGCCGGCCACCCCGCGCGCCGCTTCGACACCCTCCAGGCCACAGCAACTGCGAGGACCGCCCGGCAGGTCGGCATAGCAGAAGGTCTTGAGGGTGACCGCGGCGAGTTCGGCCCCTTCCTCGCGCAGGAGGGCGGCCGCCACCGAGGAATCGACACCTCCGGAGAGGGCCACCAGGACCTTGCGGGACGGGGCGGGGGCCATCAGGACAGGATCTGTTTGCGCTGGAAGACGGCGATGGCCAGCAGGAAGAAGAAGGCCGCCCAGCCGAGGCTGGCCACCATCGGTTCCCTGACCCAGGGGTCGGCCAGCGACAGGCTTTTCTGCAGGATCCCCTGAACGGTCTTGATCTCGGACATCCGGGACAGGTGGCGGGTGAAGCACCAGTCAGCCACCTGGCCGTACCGGGCGTCCAGCCTGGTCAGGTAGGGGGCCATCAACACGTAGGTCTGCATGGTCATCAGCACGATCAGGCTGACGAAGGCCATCAGCACGGGCGACTCGGCGAACATCGAGAACAGGATGAAAAAACCGACCAGCGCGAGGTTGCCCAAAAAGCTCAGCACGAACAGCTGGAGGGCGGCCGAGGTCTCGACCAGGGCAGTCGAGGCCGGTTTGACGTCCCAGATCATCGACGGATTCTCGGTCACCGCCCGGGCCACCCACAGGTCGAGCTGGAGGAAGAACCCGCCCAGGCCGACGGCCAGCAGGAGGAAGACCAGGACCGCCAGGGCCTTGGCCACCACCACCTGCCACCGCCGGACCGGGGTCAGCAGGAGCAGTTTGAGGTAGCCCCGGCCCGACTCGCCTGAGAAACTGTCGCCGATGACCAGGGCCAGAAAGAAGGGGGAGATCCAGCCGAACAGCAGGATGTGAGCGGTGAACAGCCCCCGCACCATCTCGACCAGCACCGAGTATTCCAGGCCCCCCAGGCCCAGACCTTTCATCTTGAGGTAGACCAGCAGGGCGATGACGCTCGCCAGCAGGGGCACCACGTTGAGGGCGAGCAGGAACAGGAAGGCCTTCTTGCGGGCCAGCACCTTGACCAGCTCGAACCGGACCAGCGTCAGGAAGCGGGTCATGCCGCCCCCCCGGCCGCCGGCGGCCGCGCCGCCGCCCCGTTCCCGTCGACGGCTCCCGGGGCCCGGCGGCTCCCGTTCCCCGCCTCCCCTGCCGCGTCGGTGAGAGCGATGAAGGTCTCTTCGAGCGAGGCCTCGCGGGGAATGAGAGCCGCGACGGCAACCCCCGCCCCGACCAGCACCCGGTTCACCTCGGCGGACTGCCCCGGCTGGAGGCGGATCTCCAGCCCGCGCGGCCCCGGCCGGCACGACAGCACGGCAGGGTGTCCCTGCAGGAGGCCGGCCGCCTGCTCCTGCTGGCCTGCCGCGACCCGGACCTCCCAGGTCTCCTGGCCGCTCTGCAGGATCTCCCCGACGTAGCCCTCGCGCACCGTCCGGCCGTGGTCGAGGATCACCACGTAGTCGCACAGGCGCTGTACCTCGTCGAGCAGATGCGAGGAGAGGAAGATGGTACTGCCCTCGGCGGCATGGATCTCGCGGAGCAGATCGCGCATCTGCACGCGGCCCTGCGGGTCCATGCCGTTGGTGGGCTCGTCGAGGATGAGCAGGCGCGGCCGGTGCAGGATGGCATAGGCCACGCCCAGCCGCTGTTTCATGCCGGTGGAGTAGGTGCCGAACGACTGCCTGGCGGCCTCGGTCAGCCCCACCCGGCCCAGCACTTCGTCGATCCGCTCCCTGGTGACCGGCCGGTTCAGCGAACCGAACCACCAGAGGTTGTCGAAACCGCTGAAATGGTCGAGGAAGGAAGGCTTCTCCACCAGGGCGCCGGTCCGCTCCAGGACAGGGACCCGCCCGCCGGGCATCGGCTCGCCCAGCATCTCCATCTCGCCGGTGTCCGCCGGGGCGAGCCCCAGCAACAGCCGCAGGGTGGTCGTCTTCCCCGCCCCGTTGGGCCCCAGGAACCCGGCAACCGCGCCGGCGGGGACCGTGAAGTCGAGACCGGCCAGGGCGTCCTTGCCGCCGAACGCCTTGCGCAGGCCGCGGACCCGGATGGCGGTGGACTCAGGCCTGGTCATAGAGTTCGTGGTACAGTTCCCGGGTCACCACCTTGAGAATGCAGGTCACGGGAACGGCCAGAATCATGCCGGCGAACCCGAACAGACTGCCCCCCACCAGCAGGGCCAGCATCACGGCCAGCGGATGCAGGCCGGCGGTCTCGCCGATCACCTTGGGCTGAAGGATGAAGCCGTCGATGGCCTGGACAAGCGAGAGAACCATGGCCACCTTGACCATCGTCCAGACGAATGCCTCCGTCAGGCCGAACTGCGACAGGGCCACGATCAGCGACATCACCACGGTGGACAGCCCGCCCAGGTAGGGGACCAGGTTGGCCGCGCCGGCCACCGGCCCCAAAAAGATCGCGAAGGAGAGCCCCGCCGCCCACAGACCGGCGGCCATCATCAGCGCGAACAACAGCGCCGCCAGCAGTTGCCCGCGCAGAAGACTGCCCAGCTGGACGTCGATGTCGCGGGCAATGCGTTGCCAGGAATCGCGATAGACGGGGGGGACGAGGAGCACCGCCTTGTCGTAGAGGAGGTCCATGTCCATCAGGACGTAGAAGGTGAGCAGGGGGATGAGCACCAGGGTCATCACGCTCGAGAAGGCCGAAAGCAGGAACCTGAACGCCCCCTGCACGCCTCCGGCCAGGAGGTTCTTCCCCGCAATCGCCGCCTGGGCGGCCAGCGACTGCAGACGCTCCTGGCTCAGCCAGGCGTTCAGGGAATCCCGCCAGGCAGGGTCGCTGGTCGCCTGGTCGATCAGGCCGGTGACCTGGGCCCGGTACTGCTGGGTCAGCTGGGCCACGTCGATGGCCGACAGGCGGTGCACCAGTTCCTGGCCTTCATTGATGATGAGAAGGCCGAGGGGAACCACCACCAGAATGCCCATGATCCCGCCGGCCACGTAGAGGGTCAGCACCGCCCACGGCCGGGCGAGGCCGCGCCGTTCGAGCCAGCGCACCGGAGGGTTGAGGATGTAGCCCACGACCAGGGAGACCAGGAAGGGGGCGATCACCCCGGACAGGAACCAGACGGCCAGCCCGCCCAGGGCGATGCCGGCGAGGATCAGGCCGTTCTTGGCGGCGGGGGAAAGGTCGCGCAGGAACATCCCTACAGGACCTTCCGCATGTGGAGGCGCCCCCCGTAGATGTTCATGATCAGCTCGACCTCGCCCTTCCCCATGTGGAGGATACGGGCGATCTGGGGGATGGACACCCCCTGGCCCGCCAGCTTCAGCACGTCGTGGAAGGGTGTTCCGGGCTCGGGAAGGGGCAGGCCGGTCTCGAGACAGGGGGCCGGGCCTGGGCCCACCCCGCTGGTCCGGGGAAGCGTGTCGGCGGTCGGTGAGGCTCCCGCTTCGGCTTCCGCTTCCGCTTCGGCTTCGGCTTCGGCTTCCGCCTCACATCCTTCCGGCTCCGGATCGGGTTCGGAGAGGGGATGTCCGGTGAGGGGCGGGGCCGGGTGGCGGGCGCCGGAGGTCGAGGCGGGGGCGGGCCACCCGGGAACGAATGGGTCAGGATCCAGAGCCTCGACTGATCCCGGTTCCGGCACCTTACCCGCCATCGGCCCACGGCCCTCCTCCCGCCGCCCGTTCCCCCGGGCCGGGCCGGGAAAAGGCTCTTCGCGCTGTTTGAAGGGGATGACGTTTTCCGATCCCGTGGCGGCTCCGGAGGAAACGGCCCCGGGGAAGCGCAGAGACGGGGAGGCGGCCGGCGGGGCAGGCACCGCCCCGCCTCCCGCCGCCAGGATCCGCAGAGGTTCGGCCAGACCACCGAGCCGGCTCTGGCGGTCGGCGTGTTCCAGGGCTTCGAGCCGGCGCTCGAGCAGACGGATCCTGGAGTGGACCTCCTCCAGGAGTTCCTGGATCTCGAGGCGGAGCTTCTTCTCGTGCAGGTTGGCGGGAGGACTGGACAATTGCGTGGTCAGGCGGTTCTGGAGATCCCGGCGGGCCTTTTCGACCTCCTGCAGGAGGTCATTGGCATACAGGCATTTCTTGTCGGCGGCGTGGAGCATGTCCCGGAGTTCCTCGGTCTTCGTTTCCAGCACCTTGAGGTTGTGGCCCGATACCAGCTCCATCTGCTCGAGAAGATGGTTGAAGGATGTTTCGAGGGCCTTCATCTCCTCGTGCATTTTCGTGAGACCGCGCGCGCCGATCTTCCGGCCGAGGAGGAAACAGACGAGAAGCAGGACACCCAGACAGAACCCGACCTGCACCACCGTCCACATTGCGGTTCGACCCCTCCGAAAATCGCCCCATTATATCCACGCCGGGGACACCGGGACAAGCGACATTTTCCCCTTCCCTGACACTTTTTTCCCATCTGTCCAGATGCCGGGAAACTGGCTGGCCGGCTGATTTCTCGTCGTCAGGCGGGCCCGCGCCGGTGGCCGGACCACCGACGGCGCCCCCGACCGACACGATGTCGGAAGGACCCCTTTGCCGCCATGGACGGCGGCGCGAAACGCCAGTTTCGCGCACCGCAAAGGGGCCGACCGACACGATGTCGGAAGTGCCCCTTTGCCGCCATGGATGGCGGCGCGAAACGCCAGTTTCGCGCACCGCAAAGGGGCCGACCGATTTGCCCTTCCTCCGGGGCCATGCTAGGATGCCCCACATGCTCCGTTCCAAGCGGTTCTGGGGACTTCTCGTCAGCGCGATCTTCCTCTGGCTGGCCTTGCGCAAGGTCGAGTGGGAGAAGCTCCCCCCGATCCTGGGCACCATCGACCCCTGGTTCGTCGCGGCCATGGCGGCCAGCGCCTTGACCGAGATGGTCTGGAGGGGATGGCGGTGGCAGCTCATCCTGGCCGGCCGCGGCATCCCCTTCGGCATGGCCTACAGCGGTCTGATCCTCGGGTATTTCTTCAACAACGTCCTGCCCGCCCGGGCGGGAGAGTTCATCCGGGCCGGGTATCTCGGCCGCAAGGGTTTGGTCCGTTCCTCCGAGGCGTTCGGCTCAGTCGTTCTCGAGCGGTTTGTCGACGGCATCGTCGTCATCACCCTCGTCCTGACGGCCATCCGCCTGTATCCGGTCAGTCCCGCCATCCGCCAGGCGGGGCTCTCCGCCATGACGTTCTACGGCGTCGTCCTGGCCGGAATCCTCCTCCTGCAGTTCCGCCGGGAATGGTTCACCCGGGTCACCGGGTTCTTCCTGGGATTCCTGCCCGAACGGTTCCGGGAACGGGCCCTGTCCGCCCAGGAGGCCTTCATCCGGGGCCTGGACCTGGTCCGCCAGCCTGCCCGCTTCCTCGAGGTGGTCGCCCTGTCCTTCGCGGCCTGGAGCAACTCGCTCCTCACCTACTACCTTTCCCTCCGCGTCTTCCATCTGCCGTTCGGCCTCGACGCCGCGGTCCTTCTCGTCGCCGTCCTCTCCCTTGGCGCCATGATCCCTTCCAGCCCGGGCATGATCGGAATCTTCGAGTGGTGCTGTATGGTGGTCCTGGCCGACATGCTGGGGACCTCCCGCGAACTGGCCGCCTCGCACGGGCTGTTTACGCACTTCCTCACCTACATGGCCGTCCTGGTCGTGGGAATGATCATCCTGACCCGGGAAAACCTTTCCCTGCGCGAGCTCCAGGAGCAGTCAGCCGCCGACACCCCCTGACGGGGAAATTCCCGCCCCCCCTCCTCAACTCGGTCCTTCCGCGTGCCGATACACAGGAAGAGACCATCAGGAGGTCGGCCTATGATCGCCCCGCACGCCCCTTCTCGGCCAGCCCAGCAACGCGGCCTGTTCCTGTTCTTCGTGGTGGGATTGTTCCTTCTGCAGATCGCCTTCGCCTGCACCATCCACGGCGACATCGGTCCGCAATACCCCCATCCCTCGGGCCTGGAGCGCACCGCCCCCGAGGCCTTGATCGGGCATATCGACAGCCTCCTGGCCCCCCCCGCCCCCCGGGCCGTTCCCAAGCCCAGGCCCGATGCCGCCCCCGCCGAGGCCAGCCGCCACCTTCTCGAACCCGCGGCCGGCACCATGGCCGGAGTCCAGCCGCCGCCGCCGCTGAGGGGACCGCTGGCCCCGGAAGCCGGCTCCCGGTTCGCCGAATACACCATCGGGAAGGGGGACACCCTCGATTCCATCTCCCGAAAGCTCTACGGCAATACCCGGATGGTCGTGCACCTGGTCCGCCTGAACCGCATCCGGGATGACAAGAATCTCCGGGCCGGCGATCGCCTCCTGCTCCCGCGCGCCGGCCTCCTCACCGCCGCCGTCCGATAACCGCACCCCTGTCGGACCACCCCAAACCAACCGCCGCACCATACATGATCTCCACCTCCCTCCGCTCCCTCAACATCTACTGCATCATCGGCTACCTCGCCTTCATGGGGCTGGCCATCGATTCGTCGGTGGTGGACGCCCTGGTGTTCTACGTCACCGATCAGAACGGTCAGGCGGTCTTCTCCACCGGCCTCGTCCAATCCACCCCTCTGCGCGGCGGCCCGTCAGGGTCCTCACCCCTGGTGGCCCTCCAGTTCCGCAGTCAGCCGGCCGCCGCCGCCCCCGCCACGGAGACTGGATCCGCCACCCCGGCGGCACCCACCGCCGGAACCACGGCGTCCGCCGCCCCGGCCGCCCCTGAGGAAGAGCGCTCCGAAGAGATCGCCCTGATCGAGCACCAGGGGACGACCGATTCCTTCTC
>CAZKPI010000020.1:19506-20913 GCA_964554555.1 uncultured bacterium | reverse complement strand
CTGGCCCGCGAGGTGGGCGGCGCCAGCGGCGGCCCCCGGCCGGAAGGTGATCCCGCCAGGACTTCCGCCATTCTCCCCCCCGCCCCCGGGCCAGGGGGAGAGGCGCCTCCCGCCGCCGCTCCACCCCCGACCTCCGACACATCACCGAAAGAACCACCCCGATGAACATTGAGTCCACCCTGTTCGTCCTGGCCATGCTGTCCTACCTGGCCGGGTTCGTCTGCCATTCCCTGTCGGCCAGCCTCGCCCGCGCCAGCCTCTACGACTGGGGCCGGCGCGCCGTCTGGGCCGGCGCCCTGCTCGCCACCGGCGGCCTGCTCCTGCGCTGGAACGAGGCCGGGCACCCGCCGCTGTCCAACATGTACGAATCGATGGTCAGCCTCTCCACCTTCCTGGCCTGGGTCACCCTGCTGTTCACGCGGCCCACGCCCATCCCGCTGGCCGAGGCCGGGGCGGCCGTGGTGGCGGTGCTGATGATCGGCATCGGTTCGCTGTTCGCCCGCGATACCCGCCCCCTCATTCCCGCCCTGCAATCCTACTGGCTGCACCTCCACGTCTCGATCGCCTTCCTCGGCGAGGCCGCCTTCGCCCTGTCTTTCGTCCTCAGCTACCTGTTCTGCCTGCGCCGGTTCCTCGAGGACCCGGCCTCCCCCTCGCCGGGCTTTCCGCCTGCCAGCGTCCCCGAACGGCTGGCCTGCACCGGCATCGTCTTCGGCCTGCCCGGCCTGTTCCTGCTGTCCATGGCCGGCCTGGCCTGGAAACTGGCCAGCCAGCCGCACCCCGACCGGGACGCCGCCACCCTCGTGGTCTGGGTCATCCTGCCCCTCGCCGTCACTCTCCTCGCCCTGGTGGCGGCGGCCTTCCACTTCCGGGGGGCGGTGGGCAAGGCCATCGAACGGTGGCTTCCCCCCGCCGACCTCCTCGACGATTACATCTACCGCGCCATCGCCCTCGGGTTCCCCCTGTTCACCGTCGGCGCCCTCATCTTCGGAATGGTCTGGGCCAACAAGGCCTGGGGCCGCTACTGGGGCTGGGACCCCAAAGAAACCTGGGCCCTGATCACCTTCCTCGTCTACTCGATCTACCTGCACGTGCGGCTCACCCGCGGCTGGCAGGGAACCTGGACCGCCGTCCTGTCGGTGCTCGGCTTCCTGGTCACCATGTTCACCCTGTTCGGGGTCAACCTCCTGTTGTCGGGGCTCCACTCCTACGCCAGCTATTGATCCCCTGACGAGGGCCGGCCCCCCCAGCCGGTTGCTTCGACGAATCCTTCGCTTCCCCTCCGGAGCGGCCGATGGCCGAGCCGCGAACCTGCCCCGCTGGCGCCAGGCCGCCCCGGTCAGCCGGGCCGCCGGGTTCCCTGCCTGCTTCCCCGGCTTCGCCGCCCAGCCCCGGAATGGCCCACCC
>CAZKPI010000020.1:4668-19476 GCA_964554555.1 uncultured bacterium | reverse complement strand
GCGCCCACCACGTGGAACCTGTTGCTCCCCGGCGGGGGGCATCCTCCCGGCTGGCCAGGCCCATCCCCCATCCGGTGTTCCCCTGTCCCGGTCGTGACAGCGCCTTCCCGTTTCTGCTAGAATAAGACCACCGAGCATCGAATCGAGGAGGTCGTATGCGACACCGGTTGTGTTTTCCCCTGATCGCCGTCCTGATGCTGGCCGCCGCCATTCCCGCGATGGCCCTCAACCAATGGACCGTCCTGCTCTACCTGGTGAGCGACGACAATGAGTCGACCTCCATGGTGGAGTCGCACCTCGAGACCATCAACGCTCTGGCTCCCAAGGCGGGCGTTGCCGGCCAGTATGAGGTCGTGGTCATGATTGACGCCCCCAAGGGGTTTACCCTGGTGAGCAAGGCCAAGAACCCGTCGGGCGGCTTCCTCCTCGAACCGGGCACCAACGGCAAGTGGAACATCGCCGAGGAACTCGGCGAGGTCAACATGGGCTCCCCCGCCAATCTCTGGCGGTTCCTGAAATGGGCCACCGCCAAGCACCCCGGGCGGCAGACCGCCCTGGTCATCGCCGGCCACGGGTCGGGCATCTTCTCCTGGCGCGGCACCGGCGGGGTCAACGCGGCCAACCCCGGCGCCGTCGATTTCGACCCGGGCCGGTTTGTCGGCTATGACGACACCGACAACGACTGCCTGACCGTGTTCGAAATCCGCGCCGTCCTCGAGGCCGCGCGCGACCGGCTCAACGGCGGCCGCCCCCTCGACGTGCTGATCTTCGACTCCTGCATGCCCGGCTGTATCGAGGCCCTCTACCAACTGCGCGACTGCGGCAAGCTTTTGGTGTCCAGCCCCTCCACCACCCTGATCGGCGGCATGCCCTATGTGAAGATCCTGCGCGCTCTCGCCGGCAAGCTTGACATGGGCATCGAGGAATTCGGCCAGATGGTGGCCAAGGCCTATCTCGACCGGGTGGTCGAGTTGGGCGGTGACAACGAGGTGATGGGCGTCTTCCGGCCCGCCGAGGCCAAGGCCCTGATCGGCCCGCTCGACCAGCTGGCCATCCAGCTCGTGCGGGCCCGCGAACAGAAGAAGCTGTCGGTGAAGAACCTGACCACCTTCGGCGGCAAGAACCGCTACTGGGATCTCGCCCGCATCCTGCGCTCGCTCGCGGGCGGGGCCACCGATTTGTCGGGCCTCGACAATGCCGAAGCCATCCGGACCCTCGCCGCCGAAGCCGCCGAAGCCCTCAAGGCCAGCCGGGTCACCACCTGGTATTCCGGTACCTTTGCCGAGAACAAGATCGGCGGGCTGTCCATCTCCTGGCCTGAAAAGGACGAATATGCCAAGTGGCGTCCGTTCTACAAAGCCCTCGACTTCGCCAAAGACACCCACTGGGACGAATTCATCGACGCCTGGAACGGCCTGAACTGACCGGCTGACCGGCTGACCCGCGACACCGGCCGGTTTCCCCGGCCCCGCCCGACCCGGGCGGCCACGGGGAGGCCGGCCGGTGCCTTTTTCCCTGACCCGTTTCCCGGCAAGCCATTCGCGCAACCGGCCGCCCGCCCGCGCGGAAAACGCGGCAGGGTTCGCCCCGCCCGTCGCAAGGATCCAGGCCAAGGCCCCGGCGGGGCGAGGCGCCTTGCCCGCTCGACAAGCCTTTTTCCGGAGAGAAGGGTCCTTCCCCCGCCCTTCACTCCAGCTCGGGGTCCTCCGCCAACGGGGCCAGGGGCTCCACCGGTTCCTCCCCCTCGGGGCCGGCATCGAGGTCCTCAGCCTCTCCGGCACGGGACCCCGGTTCCGGCGCGGGTCCTCTTCCGTGCTCCAGATCCTGCTGTTCCAGGAAGGCATCGAGGATGGGGCCGAACGCCGGTTCGATCGTCGCCCGATCAGGCAGAGCCAGCTCCGGCAGGTGGGCGGGATCGATCAGGTCGCGCCATTCGTCGAAGGCGGGCAGGGCTGGGAGCATGCCCGGCTCGAGGTCCCAGAACCGTTCCAGGGCCAGCCAGGCGACTGCCTCCGCGGCCGCCGCGGCGACCGCGGCGGGCGGCAGGGGCACCGGCAGTCTTGGATGGAGCCAGACCCTGGTCGGGGTGACCGCCACCGCCGCATGGCTTTCCAGCACCTCCCGGACCCGGGCCGGGAAGGCCTCCCAATCGGCGGGGGCGAGCCCGTCCGCCAGGGCTTCCATGATGCCGTCGAGGGCGGGAGCATCCACTCCCATCCGGGCCTGGAACCTGGCCCGCAAGGCGCCCCACGACAGGTGCACCAGGGTGGGGCCAAGGCAGAGCCAGAGCCCGGGCTGATCACCAAAATCGAAGATCTTGGCCACCGCCCGCCGCGGGTAGAACAATCGGCACCCGTAGAGGGCGGAAACGGCATGCCGGCGGACCAGCCCGAAGATCTCGGCGGGAACCCCCGGGTCCTCGGCGAGCAGGCGCTCGATCAGATGTTCCCGGCCGGGGCGGTCCAGGTGGGGCCGCACGTGGTCGTAGGCGTTGAGCAGGGCGTGGTTCCATTCCCCCCACGGTTTCTCGGCCGCCCGCTGGAGGGTGGCGAGGAAGGCCAGCACGTGCGGGTGGCGGCCCAGCTTGCCGATGGCGAGGCGGAATTTCTTGAACGACACCGCCAGCAGGGCATAGCGGTGCTCCGCCCAGAGGTTCTCGTAGGCGCCGCGGTGGCAGGGCCGCAGGGTGATGTCTTCCATGGCCGGTCGCGCGCCATTATACCTGAAGCCGTCCCCCAACGGGGATGGCCGATCGGCCCCTCTCCCCGCCTGCCCCACCCCTCTGCCGACCTGGTCCGGGCTGGCCGAACCGATCGACCTTCCCGGCACCATGGCTGGTCCCCGAAAATGGGAAAGGCCCGGGCGGGAGGGCCGGGCCTCGGCGGGTCAAAAGGGGGATCAGTAGCGCATGAACAGCTTCCAGGCCCCGTCCTTGAAGCGGCTGATACTGCCGCCCACCGAAGCAACCCAGACGGCATCGCCCTGCACGGTGATCGAATGGACGCTGTTCTCGTTCAGCCCCGACTGCGTGTCGTAGGTCGTCCACCCGCTGCCGTCATAGACCGAGACCCCGGAGGGGGTGCCGACCCAGACCAGGCCCGAAGCATCGATGGCGATGTCGCGGATGACATCGTTGGCCAGGCCGTCCCGCGAGGTGAACCGCTTCCAGTCGGTGGCGTCAAGGGAACAGGAGCACAGGCCCTCGATGGTGCCGATCCACAGCCGCTGGTTGCGCTCGTCGAGACACATGGTGGTGATGTTGTCGCTGATCAGCCCGTCGTTGGCTCCTGGAGCCGAACCGGAGTTTTTGGAGTTGACGTTGCGGGTCTGGTCGCCGGTGTAGATGACCATCCCGTCACCGTAGGTGCCGACGTAGAGTTTCTCACCGCTGACGGCGTAGGCCCGCATGTAGGTGTTGAGCAGGGTGTCCTTGCGGAAGTATTTCATCCAGGACTGGCCCGCGTAGGACGTCGCCGGGAAGAAGAAGATGCTCAGCAGGCTGAGGATGACGAACAGGAGAAACCAGCGCGAATGACGCTCCATCGTTGTTGCCTCCCCGTTTTTGCTTTTTCGGACAAACGGTTCCCTATTCCTATCGACGGGGGGGCAGGAATTCCTGAGGGGGGTCGCCAAAAGAGGCGGGATCAGGGAAACACCGGCACCTCGAGGCCGACCGTTCCCGAGCCGGTCTGCAGGCGGATGGCGTCCCCGGCCGGAGCCGGCGGCGGCGCGGCGGGGTCCTTCTTCTTTGGCGGCTGGCCGAACTCGCGGGCGCTGGAGAAGGAATACTGCAGGAAGGTCTTTTCCCCGCTCTTGAGGGACACGTGCGGGAAGGTCAGACGCTTGAGACTGCGGGCCCAGCCGTAGGCCCGCCGGAACTTCATCTCGACCGTGACCTCGACCAGCCCGACGTCGAGGTTCCGCCACTCGCCGCGGTAGACGGCGGTGTAATCGGCCCCCAGCCCCCGACGGCCGGCCCCGCTCACGGCGGGACGGGGCTCCTTGTCGACCAGGGGCAGGTTCCCACGGTAGGCCCGGTTGATGCTGAGCTTGCCGTAGGGCGGCAGGCGGTCGGGCTGGTCGCCATCATACCGGATTTCGACGATCAGCACCGCGGTGGCCCGCACCGCCCGCTGGGACCGCGGGGAATGGAGGGGGGCCTGGCACGTCGGGCAGAACATGGACAGTTCGGGCAACCCTTGGGCGCCGCAGTCCGGGCAATCCCGGGCCCAGCCGACGGCCGCCGCGGCCAGCACGAGGCCCGCCGCGAGAAGGAGGACGGACGGGCGCCCGCGCGCCGCCAGCGGCAGGAGAGGCAAACGATGACTGGCCATGGTTCAGCCCCACCATGATACCACCTGCCCCGTTCGCCGGCGAGGACCCGCTGTTCTCCAGCCGCGAACTCCCGGAATCCAGGAAGGTGGGCCGGGTATCGCGCCTGGCTTCCCTGCTTCCGACCTTGACCGCCGCTCCCGCACCTCTGGGCCCGCCCTGCCCGAGGTGCCGAACCGGCCGCGGATTGCCGTCCGCTCCCGCACCTCTGGGCTCGCGGGCGCCCGTGCAACCCCGCCGGCAGGCTCGTCACCAGCTTCAGAACGGCGGGCCGTTCCAGCATTCCGATGGTCTTCCCTCGGGGATTTGGCCTCAAGTCACCTGGGGGAAACGGGCCGCCCAGTCCCCAGGCCTTGGGGCGAACCGAGGCGAGGGCATCAACAATCCTCCCCCGCATGCCGATGTGAGTAAGGATCACAGATTAGGAGGGGTGCATGAAAAAAGGGTATCTGAGTCCCATGATCAAGGCCTACTCCTCGTCACTGCTCGGCTTCATCCGCTTCCTGCGCGACCGACTGCCTCTGGTTTCCGGAGATGGAGCCCTCTCCCCCCTCGATTCCCTCGAAGAGGACCCCCGGACCTGAGTCCTGAAGGCACTCTCCCGCGCGGGACCATCCGCGGTCCGCTCCCTCCCTCCGCCCCGGCGGAGGGAGTCGTCTTTCCAGGCTTCATCGACCCCGCGGCGCCCCGGCCGCGAGCGGGGGTCCTCTCCTGGCGATCGATCCGGACGGCACAAAGTCATTGCATTTCGGCATCATTCCCGATAAGATAAAGAAAAATTTATCTTTACCGACAGCCGAAGTATGCCTTTCGATTCGAAGTTCGAGTTCATCATCCAGTTCGAGAAGATCCTCGGGGACATGAAAAAGAAGAACCCCGAGACCTACCAGCGCAACATCTCCTTTCTGAGTTCCGAGTCGCTGGAAACGATCCTTCCTGTATTGCAGAAGTTCTTCCCCTCCGACAAGGCGCTGATCGAGACCCTCAACCGCAAGGACATCGACCTGATGCTGATGCGCATCCTGCGGTCAGAGGTGGTGACCCTGCAGGGCGAAGGGGAAAGGCTGGTGGCCAAGGGGCGCACCATCGTCAACCAGTTCGGGTTCATCCCGCCCGTTGCCTTCTTCTTCCTGTTCAACGGGGCCGAACTGTTCGAGGCGATGGTTGACCGCATCTACGCCGACCTCAAGCGGCGCGGCAAACCGATCGCCCTGTCCGAGGTCTGGAAGCGGTTCTCTGCCCCCCTGACCGCCAGTTTCGAGCTGAAGAACATTTTCACGAAGGACCTTTTGTTCAAGATCCGCCAGCGCCTGAAGAACTTCCTCGAGAAAGACCGCCGCTTCGTCATCGACGCCCGCAGTCCCAAGAAACTCGACGTGGGGCTGGCCGAGTGGGGTGACCTGAGCGCCCTGGGCCGCTGAGGCCCGAATCCGCTGTCATGGCTCCTGTGAGCATCCGGAATTGGCTGTATGCCCTGGTCCGGACCATTCCCCATTTCTGGGGCGTGGCTTTCTTCCTGGGCTGGAGCGCCAGCCTCGGGGCCATCGTGACCGCCCCGGAGCACGTCTGGGTTCTGCGCGGGGCAGGCCTGTACCAGGTGTTCGCCCTCGTTGTGGTCGTCCGCGGGTTTTTCCAGTATCGCCGGGAATTGCAGTTCCTGCGCGAGTTTCAGCACCTGTCGGTGACCCTGGACGACCTCCGCCAGCTCGACCAGGACAAGCCCTTCCAGCGACCTCTGGCCGCGGTGGGACGCATCGCCGGGTTCGACCGCGCCATCCTCTTTTTGGTCGACGAGGAGGGGGAGGAGGCCACCTCGCCGGCCGCGTTCAACCTTCCCGACGAGGTCCGCCAAACGCTTCGCCTGCGCCGCAGTGAAAGCCCCTGCATCGCCTGGGAGGTGATGGACCTCAACGAACCAGCCGTCGTCGACCACCCCGCCCGGAACCCGGCTGTCCACCCCCAGATCAAGGAGCTGTTCGGGGACCACCCGTTCGCCATCGCCCCCATCGCCCGCGGCGGGGTGACCTGGGGGTGCCTGTTCGTCGACCGGCACCAGTCGGCCGCCCCGATCACCGACGATGACCTGCTCCAACTGCAGGTGATGGCCGACCAGATCTCGATCACCATGCAGAACCACGCCCTGCACCAGGAACTGCTGATGAAGGCCCAACTGCTGGAGGACCAGTACCGGAAGGTACAGCGGGAACTGGCCCTGGCCCGCATTGTCCAGGAAAACGTCCTGCCTCGCGAGGCCCCGGACTGGAAGGGCCTGTCGATGGCCTCGGTCATCCGGCCCGCGCGGTTCATCGGGGGGGACTTCTTCCGCTACGTCGATGGCTGTCGGCGCGGCCGCCACCTCTGCCACGAGCGGCGCTGTCCGGGATGCCCGAACCACCTGCCTGGCGTGCTGATCGGCGACGTCTGCGGCAAGGGCATCCCTGCCGCGCTGGTGATGGCCGTCGTCAACAGCCTGTTTGGCGAAAAGATCGACCGGTTTTCCGACCCCGCCCGCATCCTCAACGAGGTGAACCTGTCCCTGAAGGAGTACCTGGGGGCCGAGTCGCGGTTCAACTCGAGCGCCTTTCTTGGCTTCTTCCACCCGCAGGACCGGAAGTTCGTCTACGGGAACGCCGGCCACGACTTCCCCCTGCACTACGCGGCCGCCACCCGCGAGACCATCCCCCTCGAAGGCACCGGCACCCTGCTGGGGATCTTCCGCGAAAGCACCTACGGGTCGGGCGAGATCCCGCTCCTGCCCGGTGACCGGCTTCTGTTCTACACCGACGGGCTTCTCGAGTGCCTGGAGGCCAATGACGAGAAAGCAGACGGGTTCGTGATCCTGCAGGAGTTCCTGCGCGACCATCTCGGCGACACCGCCGCCGCCTGCATCAACACCCTCCAGCAGAAGATCGACGCGGGCCCGCGCGAGCAGTCCGACGACATCACCGCCGCCATCCTGGTCGCCGAGTAGGCCTGCCCCCGTCCTCCCCTCCCATCTTCCCTCCCGCCTTCCCCTGTCCCTCATTACTCCCTTTCCCCTGCCGGTCCTCTCCTGGTATCCTGATCCCGTCCCCGGTGCCCCCTGCCGAAGCGGCAGGGGTCGGCCGGGTTGGTGGAGACGAGCTGGTGCTCCGCCCATTCGCGCGAAAGGACCTCACCCCATGATCCTGGCCCAACCTCGGACCTGGCTGTTGCCGCTCGTCCTCCTGGCAAGCCTGGCCCTGGGCATCCAGGCGGCGGCAGGGGGCCCCCTGGTCGTCGATGGCACCTTCCGCCTCCGTGGCCGGCAACGCAGTCTCGACGCCGAGATCCGCGCCCGCCTGGCCGCCGACGCCCGGTTCGCCGCCCTCTACCGCGAAATCGGACGGCCCCGCCCGACGCTGGCGGTGGGCACCCAGATGAACTTCCTCGTGTTCAACTTCGCCTCGAACCAGTATGAGTCCCGCTCCGCCACCCTCAAGGTGTCGGGCACCTCCTGCCACCTCTTCGTGGCTGACGACTCGGCGGGACTGCTCGGCCCCGACCCCGCCGGAACCCTCGGACAGATCCGCCGAAACTTCGACGAGAAAGTCTTCCCGACGATCACCGACTGGTTCGGAACCGTGGCCATCCCTCCAGGATTCGGCCTGCCCGACGGCAGGATCTACATCCTCCTGGCCGACATCCGCGACGGGATGGATACCGGCTACGTGGCGGGGTATTTCGATTCCCGCGACCTAGACGGGGAAAACAACCGCAAGCCGGTCTTCTTCATGGACCTGAACCCGGGCCGGCCGGGCGACCCGGCCGACAAGAACAACGACTTCTACAAGACGCTGGCCCACGAGTTCCAGCACATGATCAACTACTCGCGACACCTGGCCCTCGGGGCCCCCCAGGAGGACCGCTGGGTCGAGGAGGGGTTGTCGGGGTTCGCCGAATATCTCTATACCGCCCAGGTCGGGAACGACGGCGCCGGCCTGCCCCCTTCCCCCCACCTGTCCCGGTTTCTCGAGAATCCGGACATCAACCTGACCCACAACTCGGACAACGAGTGGTTCCAGGCCGGCACGCTGTTCCGACATTACGGAGCCTCGTTCCTCTACCTGTATTACCTCCAGGAAAAATACGGCGGGACGACCGAGGCGGAACGCAAGGCCTTCGTGCGGCAGGTGGTCAACAACCGGAGCGTCGGCACCACCGGCCTCAACGAGATCCTGGCCACCAAGAACGGCACCAGTTTCGAGGCCTCGCTCCGGAACTGGTTCATCGCCAACCACCTCAATGATGTCAGCCTGAACCATGGCCTGTGGGGCTACCTCGACAAGGGAGCCCGGCTGGGGGCCGAGGCGGCGGGGCTTCCGGTGCGGGGAACCCAGTTGACCTTCTCGGCCGCCGGGTTGTCCTTCCTTGGCGGGGAAGGGGAGATCCTTCCCAACGCCGCCCGCTACATCGATCTCGCCGGCACCGGGAAGATCGCCCTCTCGTTCAAGGGCTCGCCCAGCGCCTTCACCCCGTTCGTGGTCACCGTCGACCGGGCCTCGCCCCCCGCGGCCCTCATCGAAGACATCTCCATCAACCCCGAGACCGGCAGTGCGACCATCGACCTCGACCTGGGCGCCCTCAGCCGGGCGGTTCTGGTGCCCGCGGTGGCCACCACGGTCACCAGCCTGTCGACGCGGTTCTTCTACCAGTACTCGGCCAGGGCGGCCAATCTGGTGCTGTATCCCATTCCCAACCCGGCCTTCACCAAGGACTTCCTCATCGTGGTCAAATCGCTGGCCGGCCCGCTGACCGACACCCCGCGGGTCGCCGTCACCTTCAACAACCTGAGCACCACGCCCGCCCCCGAGATGAAGCCCGCCGACGCCAGCCGGACACTGTTTGTGGGGAACTATCACATCCCGCCGGGGTCGGGCGAGGGCGTGGTCTCCGCCACCATCGGTGCGGACACCAGTTCGTTCGCCTTCTACCATTCGGAACTGGCCGCCAGCGTGATCACGCGCCTGCAGGTGCGGGAGGCCCAGTTCTCCATCTCCTCCCGGGTCGAGGGCGACCACGCCTCGTTGTTCGAGACCGCGCTGTCGGACATTCCCCCCGGGCTCCGGGTCTTGTCCAAACCCTATTACACCGTCTTCAACGCCCAGAATGCCCTCGAGGCCAGGCTCCAGTTCGAAGGGTCGGTCCTGCCCGTCGACCGGGAGTCCCAGCTTGGCCTGTGGTCCGGCCCCGCCGCGGGGAAGGGCTGGTCGAAGGTCAGCCGCAACGAGCGCGGGGTGTTCGGCGCAATCACGGCGGAGGGTTCCTACGTGCTGGTGGCCGACACGGAGGCACCCCGGATCCATGACCTGCATATCGACGACAGGGACGGCCGGCCCACCCTGTCCGCCCGCGTGGCAGACGACGGGTCGGGCCTCGACCGTGATTCCGTGCGGGTCGAGGTGAACGGGGCGGCGGTGCCGTTTTCCCTGGACCCGGTCTCCGGGCAGGTGGCCGCCGACCTGTCACGCCTGCCCCAGGGGAACCACCAGTTCAGCCTCGAGGCGGCCGACCTCGCCGGCAACCCGACCCAGGCCGCCCTGCAGGAGACCCTGGCGGGCCCCCTGCGGGTCCTGCAGGCCGCCGCCTGGCCCAATCCCGCCCGCGGGTTCAGCAACCTGGCGGTCATCCTCGGGGGAAGCGGGGCCGATGACCCGACCCTCGAGGTGGAAGCCCGGGTGTTCGATGCGGCGGGCCAGAAGGTCACGACGCTGGCCCTGTCCTACAAGTCGAACCACACCTTCGCGGCCCGCTGGGATTGCCGCAACGAGGACGGGCGGGCCGCCGCCAACGGCGTCTACCCGTTCCGGATCGTGATCCGCCGCGGCGGCGAGACCCTCAAGGCGAACGGCACCCTGGCCATCCTGCGCTGATGTTGTCTCGCCGTCGGTTTGTCCCCGATGCCCCCCTGAGGGGCGGCCAAAGACGGAATCCCCCCGCCGAAGCGGGGGGCCGTGAGAGATCGGGAAGGCGTTTTTCCTACCGCTTGATGTAGGCGCTGAGTGCCCCGCGGTACCGGTCGCGGATGGCGAGGTATTCCTTCAGGATCTGCCTGGCCTGGGTCTGATTGCCGGCCCCGAGGGCCTGCACGTAGGCGGAATACAGGCTCTCGTACTTTTCCTTGAGGGCCCGGGTCTGGGGGATCATCTGCGAGACCGGCACGCAATCGATCGAGGCGGGAATGCGCAGGGCGGAGGGATCGTCCGTCCCCCCGGTCGGGTTCCCGATCGTGACCCCCTGGTCGGCGGCCTGCACGTAGCCCGCGAACGACTGGCCGACCGGCATGGCCACGGTCGTGCTCTGGGCGGCCGGTTCGCCCTTCCTGTCGCGCCCGAACAGTTTGGCGATGCCGGTGAACAGCTTCTCGCCCAGGATGCCGCCGATCATGCCGCCCAGCATGGTGCCGACATAAGGGATGGGAATCATCGAACCAAGCATGGCCCCAAGGGTGGAACCGACGGCCTGGCCGGCGATGGCCACCGGATCCAGGGCTTTCAGCGCCGCCTTGAACGAGGCGCCCGCCCCCAGGCTGCTGCCGACCTGGCCGCCGATGATCGAGGTCAGCGTGGGCAGAAGGGAACCGGCGATCGCCCCCACGATGGGGATCGGCACGAAGGTCTGGATGAGCGGGGCGATGACGTGGCCGGTGGCCGCCCCGACGGACGACCCGACGACGTTGCCGACGAACTGCATCGACGCCACCGACTGGAAGGCCTTCTTCAGGCTGACCTTTTCGCCGGTGAAGATCTGGTTGGCCAGGTTCATGGCGATGGTGGTGCCGGCCGTGATCGCCACGTTCTTCACGCTGAACGACTGCTTGATCGAGTCGGCGGCGCGCTCCAGGCCGACGCCCAGGGCCTTCTTGCCGCGCAGGAGGGTCTCGCTCAGTTTGGCGGCCCGGAACTGCTTGTCGGTTTCGCTGGAATAGCCGGCACTCGCCGCCACCTCGCCCCGACTGCCGACGGCCCGGTCGATGTTGCCGTCGACCACCGCCTGCTTGTAGAGCTGGTCCTTCCATTGGTTGTATTCCGCCAGTTTGGCCTGGTATTCGGCCTGCCGTTGAGCGCGGGTCGCGCTGTCACCGGCGTTCTCCACCGCCGCCTGGGCGTCGTGGAGCGCCTTGTAGCGCGCCGCGGCCGTCGGATCGACGGTGGTGTATTTGGTGTTCTCGAGGAAGGATTTGATGACGTAACTGCGGTCTTCCGGGTACATCTGCATGTAGTTTCCCAGGAAGTCGCGATAGGTCTGGGGCTTGGTCTGTTCGAAAACCTGCAGGACCTTGGCATACGGTGCCTGGATATGGTTGTCGGTGAGCATCTTGTAGAACAGCGTGGCGTTCACGCCTTCGGTCGACAACTGCTGGGCACCGGTTTTCAGGATGCCGTCGTTGACCCCCTCGACGACCCCCTGGTTCTTGAAGATGTATTTGTTGTCGACGATGTTCTTCTGGCTCTGCAGGCGCCAGGAGGTGCCGGAGTCGAGGCGGTCCTTGTTGGCGATGGTCTCGATGGCCTCGGCCCAGCCTTCGGAAATGGCGAATCCCTCGTCGGTGATGGAATCCTTGGAGTGGGGGCCGGCGTAATTCGTCTTCGGGTAGTTGGGGGTTTCGTAGGTCTGGTCCATGATCATGTGCCCGACCTCGTGGGCCATGACCGAGGCGGCCGAGGAGTCGTTCATGCCGCCGTTGAAGGCCTCGCTGTTGGGGGGGATGACCAGACGGTTGGCGTGGGAATTGTCGCGGAAGGAAACCTGCCCGTTGGCCGATTTTTCGGCCAGCACGAAGCCCCGGGAGTCGTGGTAGATCGAGCCGGAATCACCGACCTCGAGGTAGATGGGTTTCTTGAGGTCGTTGGTCAACCAAGCGGCCAGCGCCGGGTCCTTGGTGCCGGCCGCCACCTGGCGCTGGAGGGCGTTGATCTTGGCGTCGCGGGCCTGCACCTGCATGGCCACGACCTGTTTCAGGCCGGCATCGTTGTTGATGTAGTTGGCCAGCTGGGCATACCGCGGATCGTTCGCGGACAGTTCCTTCAGGACGGGAACGGCATTGCCCATCCAGTCTCTGGTGCGGACATTGTGCGTACTGCCGTCGACCGGAGTGACCAGCTTGATCTGGGTCATCGCCGCCTCGGCCGGCAACTGCTGGGCGATCACCCGCTGGTTCTCGTCGCGGACATAGTAGCGGCCCGTATTCGGGTCGTAACTCGGCCGGACGGTCTGGACCACCTGGCCGGCGTCGTTCCGGATCACGTACAGGATGCCGTTGGAAGTGAACTCGAACTGGGCGCCGGCGAACACCCCCGAGCCGCAGAGGGTGGTCAGGGCGACCAGCAGGAGGGTTCGGATCAGATGCAGGCGTTTCATGGAAAGCCTCCGGCAGGGAGCAATTTTCCTCAATTATAGCAATCGCCGCCCGGCCCCCACAAGGGTACCCCGGGGGGGGAGGGAAGGGCGCTCTACGAAATCCGCCGCGGGATGCCGATATTGTTCCGGGAAAGCGTTTGACTTCCGTTTGGCCACATTTGGAAGGGGTTCACATGAAACTGGCAGACCACAGGATCCTTGGGCGGGCGGCACTGACCGTCCTGCTCCTGACACACGTCCTCCTGCCGGCGGCATCGGGTGGTGGTTTCCCGCTGTCGGCCAGCATCCGCGCCACCGCCAAGCAGGCCCGCCGGCAGGGCGGCGAGGCGTGTCTCAGCCTGCTCCTGAACCGCAACCTCCCCCCCTTCCAGGTGAACGGTCAGGCCCGGGACGTCAAAGGCATGCGCGGCAGTATCCAGAAGCTGGTGGGCAGTCGCAACTACACCGCGGCCGATGTCGACGAGGCGGAGCTCCCCGTCTACACCTTCAACGGGCCGGGTCTCAGCGACCTGCTCCATGACGGCGGCGAATGGCCCAACACGGGCGGCAACACCTCCACCGACGACGGCCGTTCCAACTTCGGCAATGACTGGGCCGGGGAATTCTACGACCTCGACAAGAACGGCCACTACCCCAAGGCCGTCCTGCGCTACATCGGCAGTCACTGCTACATCTTCGTCCCGATGATGTTCTGGCCCACCCTCCCCCGCGGCATCTCCAGCACCGAGGAGCCCACCCCGGCCCCCCAGAGCTCCTGGGGGCTGGTCTGGCCCGACACGCTGGGCTGGGGGGGCGACGTCTATTATTACGCGCCGGCGACCGGGGCCAAGACCCTCGACCCCCGCTACGTCTTCGGCACCGACAAGAACCTGGCCCGGCTCAAGCTCAAGGAGATCGCCGACGAGTTCGACGGCGTGATCTACCCCAAGATGCGGGAATACTTCGGCAATGAGCCCGACGTCGATGCCGACGCCAAGATCTTCATCCTGCTCGACGACATCCGCGACGGAGTCGGCAGTTACCGCGGCTATTTCTGGGCCGGCAACCAGTATTCCCGGTCGCAGAACCCCTCCAGCAACGAGAAGGAGCTTCTCTACATCGACCTGTTCCCCACCATTCTGCTCAATCCCAAACAGGGCTACGGCACCACCGCCCACGAGTTCGTCCACATGATCCATTTCAACGAGGGCACCTCGGTGGTCAACGGGGAACTGGTCGAAGAGGAACGCTGGCTGGAAGAGGGCTTCACCCAATACGGGCAGTATCTGTACAACAAAACCCACACCAGCAACCTCGACGAGTTCATCAAACAACCCGACACCATCCTGGTCGAACCGCGCATCAGCGTCTGGCTGGGCAACGACCCCTTCGCCAACTACGGGGCCTCCTACCTGTTCATGTTCTACCTGATGGAAAAGTTCGGCGGCACGACAGGCGCCACCTTCATGCGCAACCTGGTGAGCAACAAGGCGGTCGGGGTCGAGTCGGTCAACGCCGCCCTGAAGGGCTTCAACACCACCATGGTCGACGTCTTCGCCGACTGGGCGATCGCCAATTTCCTGGACAAGACCAAGAAGATGGACGGCAGTCCTCTCAACGACGGCAAATGGGGCTACGCCGTCGACAACGACACCGATGTGACCAACAACCTCGGGGTCAACCAGAGCCTGCCGGTCAAGCTGACCGAGCAGGTCGTCCTCCAGCCGAAGGGCGCCGTGCGCAGTTCCAGCGTGAACAACTGGGCCGCCGATTACATCCAGATCTCGGGCAATTCGGGCAATCTCAACCTCGGGTTCGACGGCGACGACCGCGGCCAGTTCAAGGCGGCGGTCATCAAGCGCGGGCCCCAGGTCGACCCGTCGGTCGAGTACATCTACCTCAACGAGAAGCAGGCCGGGAACCTGATCATCAAAAACTACGGGGCCGGCAACACCTATGAGAACCTGATCCTGGTGCCGATGGTGACCGCCCTGGCCAATTACGAACTGATGAACTACGTGTTCTCCGCCACCTTCTCCGACCTCAAGGTGGCCATCTTCCCCAACCCGATCTACGAAAACAACCTGCACATCATCGTCCGCACCAACGACAAGTTCA
>CAZKPI010000020.1:2066-4638 GCA_964554555.1 uncultured bacterium | reverse complement strand
CAACGGCCAGCAGGGCTACCTGACCATGACCCCGGTCAACGACAGCACCTACATCACCAATTACGCCCTCGGCATCTCGGGCGAAGGGGTCATCGAGGCGGCCGGCACCAACAGCAACGGCACCCTCCTGACCAACACCCTGAAGTTCACCGCGGTCTACTACCCGCCCAAGAGCCAGGGGATGCTGACCGCCAACTTCGCCGCCCTCGAGGTGCCGGCCGGCGCTTTACGCACCGGCGGCCTGGTCGTCATGGCCGAATCCTCCGGCCAGTCCTCACTGCCCGGCCTCCAGCGCGTCACCCCGACCGTCGATGTCGCCCTGCCGGTCACCCGCCTGGACGTCCCCGCTCGCCTCCGCCTGCCGGTCAAGGGCCCCCTGGCCATCGACGCCGCCCGCCTGGGCCTGTTCGCCGAGACCGCCGAGGGCGCCGCCTTCCTGGGCCGCGCCAGCCTGGCCGACGGCAAGGTGCAGGCCCCCCTCGAGGTGTCGGGCAGTCTGTTCGCCGCCATGGACACCCAGCCCCCGGTCTTCGCCGCGGTGCCCGAGCCGGCGGGGCCCGGCCGGGTCTCCCTCAGGGTGGTCGAATCGGGCTCGGGCCTCGATCCCGACTCGCTCAAGGTCACCTACGGCCAGGAACCCCTTCCCTTCACCTGGAACGAAGCCGCCGGCCGCCTCGACATCGAGACCGCCGGCCTGCTCGACGGCCGCTACACGCTGACCGTCGCCGCGGCCGACCGCCTCGGCAACACGGCCGAGGCCCGCATCAGCGCCCAGGTCACCGGCTCATTCGACGTCGCCCAGATCGTCACCTGGCCCAATCCCGCCCGCGAGTTCGCCATGATCCGGGCCGCCTTCACCGGGGTCGATGCCGCCGCCCTGGCCGTGGAGGCGACCATCAAGGACGCCGCCGGAGATGAGGTGTTCTCAACCACCCTGACCCACAAGGGAGGCGGCGTCTACGAAGCCCGCTGGCCCCTGTCGGGCAGTCGCGGCAGGCATGTCGCCAACGGCGTCTACTACGTGACGGTCGAGGCCGACTCGGCCGCCGGCCGGATCAAGGAACGGCGGAAACTGGCCGTTCTGCGCTGATGGACCCCTCCGAGGAGACTCCCATGAACAAAGGCAAGCTCTTCATCCTGGCGGTGGCCCTGGTCTGCTTCCCGATGATCCAGAACTGCGGGGGCGGCGGAGGCGGGGGCGGCACCAGCGACGTGATCGTCACCGAACAGTTGATCAACGACGCCTGGGCCGCCATCGACATCGGCAACTACAACTCCGCCCAGTCCACCCTCCAGCAGGCGCTCGGCCAGACCATGACCGACGCCCAGCGCATCGCCGTCCACAACGCCCTGGGCTGGGCCTACGCCAAGGACGGGAAGATCAACCAGGCGATCCCGTATTTCGAGGTGGCGGCGACCGCCAGCCCCGCCGACAAGGAAGCCAAGGTCGGCCTGGCCGGTGCCCTGCTCTGGCGCCATCAGACAACCGAGGACTACAAGCGGGCGGCCGAGATCCTCGGCAACATGCCCCCCGAGAAGTTCACCTCGACCCACACCGGGCTGGCCCTCAGCGCCGCCAAGGTCCATTCCCTCGCGGCCCTCGCCTACGCCCTGTCCGGCGAGATGGCCCTGGCCCAGACCTACATCAACAAGGCCGCCGCCCTCGACTCGATGAGCGTCGGCACCACCGTCGACCGCATCGACGAGGCGTTTCAACTGCTCGGCTGGAAGGAATGAGCCGCCGGGCCGGCTGACCCGTCCTCCCCGGCCTCCCGAACACCATCCCGCCCCGCCCGCCGCGGAACCAACCGGCGGCGCCCGAAGCGGGGTGTCGCCCTGGGCCAGGACGCCGCGAGGCGGCGAAGGGCCGAGAGTTCACGGACGCCGATTCCCGGGTTCCGCGACCCATCGCTCATACCGGGAGCGAAAGAGGGGTTTGTCCTCGGCGGGACCTTCTGGTATCATCCTGGGCATCCGCTCTGTACCATGGCGGAGGAGAACCTGTTGCCCATGACCGCCTGTCCCCGTCGCCTGCCCCTTCTGTTCCGCCCATCCGGTTCCGCTTCCGCGGCGGGAGCCGGCGCCGTCTGCCGGCTCCTGGCGGTGGTGATGGTCTTGCTGGGGTTGTTCCCCGGTCTGGCGGAGGGGCGGCCGAAGGCGAAGGTGGCCACCGCCCCGGCTTTCCTGCCGGAAGAGCAGAACCAGGTGCTCCGTGAGGAGGTCCTCCGCTACGTCCGCGAGAACGCCGACCGGAAGCCGGGTGAGGGCTGGCTGTTCCTGTCGCGGCATTACCACGACCTCGGCCAGCCCGACCAGGCGATGGAGTTCCTGCGCCGGGTGGTGCGGGCCGACACGGTGGCCCCGCGGGTCAAGGGCGAGGCACAGCTCCTGCTGGCCGAGATCCTGACCGCCCAGAAGCAGGAGGACCTGGCCCTGAAGGAGCTGGACCGGCTGTTGTCCTGGAATCCCGACCGGGACCTGGTCGTGCGGGCCCGAATCGAGCGGGCAAAACTGCTGGGGCGAGGCCTGACGAGGTTTCCCGATCTGGTCAAGGCGTTCCACCGGTATTACC
>CAZKPI010000020.1:1429-2028 GCA_964554555.1 uncultured bacterium | reverse complement strand
CTCGAGGAACTGCCCTACCTGATGGGGTTCGAGCGGGGTTACGACCTGGAGATCGGCATGAAAGGCCTGGAAGCCTGGGAGGCCGTCGCCCGGTTCCCCGAGCCCGAAGCGGCCCAGGAGGCCAACCTGCACCTGGCCCTGCTCTACGGCTACGACCTGTCACGACCCCGCGAGGCCCTCGCCCACCTCGCCCGGATCCCGGCCAACGCCTCGACCACTCCGGCCATTGAGGCCGGGTTCGTCCGGGCCACCATCCTGCACCTGGCCCAGCCCCCCGGCGACCCGCGCGAGGCGCTCGCCTGCTACCGCACCTTCCTGGACCGCACCCGCGACCTGGCCGCCTTCCGGGCCGCCACCCTCCTGACCGCCGACCTGCTCTCCACGCGCCTGAACGACCACCTCGCCGCCATCGAAGTGCTCGAGGTGCTGGCCAGCACCCCCCCTCACCTGGCCGCCTCCCCCTCCATCTCCCTGGAGAAGCGCACCGCCGAGGAGGACGAAGCCCGGGCCTGGGGCGTGCTCGCCCACAAGATGGCCGGCTATTTCGCCGAATACCGCCTGCAGGATCCCGACCGGGCCCGCGCCGCCTACCAGAAAGC
>CAZKPI010000020.1:0-1419 GCA_964554555.1 uncultured bacterium | reverse complement strand
TTGAACTCCTGCACGCCCGCCGCAGTGCCGCCCCCGACCCCTGGCTGGTCGCCGCCCTGGCCCGCACCGAGCCGAAGATCTCGGCCGCCCAGATGGCCTTCGAGCAGGCCTACGAAACCTACCGCGGCCGCGACCCGGTCACCGCCCTGCGGCTCTACGACTCGTTCGTGGCCAGCTTCCCCACGCACCACCTGGCCCGCGAGGCGATGTTCCGGGCCGCCCTGATCTGCGACGACGACCTGAAAGACTACGACCGCGCCCTGGAGCGCTACCAGCACTACCTGATCGAGGGAACCCCCCGCAAATCGGGCTGGAAGCTCGACAATCTCTACGACTGGGGCCGCATCGACGAGGTGCGCTACCGGATCGGCAACCTGCTGGTACTGCACCGCAAGGATCCGATGGGGGCGCTGAAGATCTTCGAGGACCTGTCGGCGGCTTATCCCGACAGCTACTGGGCGATGCAGGGCATGCGCGACGCGGTGCGCATCTACCGCGAGGACCTCGGCGATGAGAACACCGCCATCGCGAGAATGGAGGCATTCATTGCCAAGTATCCCGAGCACAAGGAGGCCCAGGAGTTCCGCAAGAACCTGTTCGAGCGGCACCTCGGGCAGGGGGAGACGACCAAGGCCCTCGGCTGGCTGAAGGAGTTTTTGGACCACAGCCTGCCGTCCGACGAGGGGTATCTCGCATTCAAGCGCCAGTGGCGCGACCTGGGGTTCCGGCTCCGGGAGGAGGCGATCCGCAAACGCCTGCCGACCGCCGGCGACCGCGACCGGCTCGACCTGCTGGAGAACCTCGTGCCGGTGCTGGGCATGGCCAGCAGTGCCGCGCCCCTGGAAGCCTTTGCCAGGGAGATCGAGGCAACCGAGGACCTGCCCGAGGAGACCCGCTGGGCCCTGACCTACCGCATCGGCACCCAGCTCTACCGGGACTGGCCCGCGAAGGGGAAGGCCGTTTTCCAGCGGCTGGCCGAAACCGCCTCGGGGGCGGCCCGCCTGGCCTGCCTGCTGACCCTTGGCAACATCGCCTACCGGGTGGAGAAGTCCGTGCCTGACGCCATCGCGGCCTACGAGGCGGCCGCCTCGCTGACCTCGCCCATCGACCCCGTGCTGGACACCCCGACCTACCGGCTGGGCCGCCTGTATGCCGCTTCCGGCGCAGCGTCCCCTTCTTCCTCCGGGGCGAGGGACCCCTGGCCGCGTTCCTGCGGCGGTTCCCGCGCAGTCGTCACCAGGCCAGGGCCAGCCAGACGCTCGGCGAGATCTACGCGTTCTTCCATCAGCCCGTGCACGCCGTCCGGGCTTTCCGGCGGGCCCTGCGCCTGGCCCCGGAGTTGGGCGAGAAGATCCGGCCCCTGATCGAGGAGGCCGAGAAGGCGGCCGGCCCCGACGCCTGGCTGGCCGCCCGCGCCGA
>CAZKPI010000019.1:14395-20942 GCA_964554555.1 uncultured bacterium | reverse complement strand
GCTCGAGGCGCCGGCCTCCATCAGTTCCTCTTCTGATTTCAGCGAGACAATGAACCGGCCCTTCTCCTTGGGCGCTTTGATCATCAGCTCGCCGTCGGCGTCGCTGGCTTCGCCGAGGATGTACACCCGCCGCTCGAGCGGCAGGACGCTCTCGGTGAAGTTGTACCCCAGAACCCGGTGCCCCGGGGCAAGCGCACTGCCGAACGAGGAACCGCTCAGGGTAAAGGAGAACCCGCCGACCGAGATGGTCTGGCCGGCATTCACCTGCCCCGCCTCGAACTTGTCGATGACCCGCACCGGATCGAGTTCGGCCCCGTTGGGGTTGACCAGGACCCGGCCGGTGGCATCCTCCACGTAGAAGGGAATGCTCTGGGAATTGGAGGCCACGGTATCCGTCTTTTGGCGGGTCTTGCGCACCGCCTGGCCGGTCTGCGCATCCTTTTCCTCGTAGTCCTCTTCGGTCTTGCGGGTCACGGTCATCGTGTAATACACGCACTTCTGCTTGGCCACCTCGGAGGTCAGAGGGTTGTCGCACTTGATGACGCCCTTCAGCTCGACCAGGCGCCGGAAACTGCCGGCCTTCCCCATGCGCTCGGTGATGGCCTTGACCTCATCGATCAGGTCGCGGGCATTGGTCGTTTCGATGCTTTTGATGTAGCCGAGTTTCTCCTCTTCCGACCGCTTGGCGAAAAACAAAATGGCCGCGAACACCAGAAAGAAAATCCCAACATAGAGCATGATCGACTGTCTCCTCCAAAAGATGATCTCAGCTCCGCCGGGGGGCGGAGGTCAAGCCGGGAAGGGTGTCGGGATCTGGGTCGGGATCGGGGCCGGAACCGGAATCCGCGCCGGGGCCATGGCCTCCGGTGCTGGCGGGGGGCCGGGCGGGGCCGGCCGCCGCGGCCCCCGGGGCCGGCTTGACCAAAAAGGCGTTGATGCCCTTGGTGAGGTCGTCGAGTTCCGCCTGCAGGGCCTGGAGGTCGTGCCTGCCGGGGCGGCCGAGGGTGAAGGCGGCATGGCGGACCTCGTTCTGGATGAGGTCGATGCGCTGGATGAGGGACTGCCGGATGAAGTCGACCGCGTACTCGACCTCGTGGATGACGCGCTCGAGAAGATCGTTCTGCACCTTCCTGAGGGTTTCCTCGCTGACGGTGGCGTTCAGCAGATACTGCTTCACCGACCGCTTGTTGGCGATGATCTGCGAGGCGAAGTAGGCGGCGCCGGCGAACAGGCCGATGTTGATGCCGAAGAAGATGGCGGCCAGGTAGGCGAAACTGAGCGAGGAGACGACCTTGCCGGGGAAGTCGTTGAGGTCGTATTCGAGCTCGAACTTCCGCTCCTCGAGGAAGGCGGGGTCGTCGATGATGGCGTCGAACGAATGGCCCAGCTCGCGGTAGAGGTCGTCGAGGGTGCCCTTCATTTTCGAGGTGATGTACTCGTAGAGTTCCTTCAGCCGCAGGTTGACGGTGCCCGGGTCGCGCTGGAGGCGCAGGGCCGAGCCGAGGTCGGCGAAGACCTGATCGATGCGGATCTTGAAGTTTTCCTTGAGGGAGGCCTCGGTCTCGACGATGCGGCGCTCGGCGTTCTTCAGGGTCTGCCGGAGCTGCTGCAGACGGTTCTTGTGGTCGGTCAACCTCTGCCGGGTGGCCTCGCGGCCGCTCCTGTCGTTGGCGGCCATCTCCTGGAGGGCGCGGCTGAGGCGCATGGCGCCGCGGCGCAGGAAATGGTGGAGCACCTGCTCGACCTCGGCTTCCCGCTTCACCCCGGCCAGCTCGAGCACCTTTTTCCAGATGGCGCGGTTGCCCTCGGCCAGCGGGTTCTTGCCGGAACCGCCGGCCAGGTTGAAGCCGATGGTGCGGGAGACACTCTTCCCCTCGATGGGGGCCAGCTCCTTCGCGCAGGCGGGCAGGACCTCGACCCGGTCGACCGGGAGGTAGAGGTTCTGGCCGAGCGCGGCGTTGATGCGCTGGTAGGAGGTGTTGAGGGCCTTGGCGAGGTTCTGCGCGATGTCGGCCAGCAGTTCGGCCCGCTCGGCCGGCTCGACCTCATCGATGCGGTTGACGACGAAGACGATCTTCTTGAGGTCGTTGGCCAGAAGCTTCTCCTCAAGGAAGACGCGCTCCGATTCGGAGAACGGCTTGAGGGCCGAGATGACGAAGACGACGATGTCGGCCAGCGGGATCAGCCCGTAGACGATCTCGGCCCGCGACTTGGCGATGTCGTTGATGCCGGGGGTGTCGATGATGGTGAGGGTGGGGGGGACGATCGGGTGGGTGATGCGCACCTGCTCGATCTGGTCGATGTTTTTCGGGTCGGTGAGCAGGTTCTTGAACCCCGCCCAGTCAAACGAGCCGTCGGGGATGCCGTAGCCCGGGGTGCCCGGCTTGCCGGGCTCGATGTCGAGCGGGTCCTTACTGCCCATCGGCTTGATGGTGACCTTGAAGGGGCCGTTGTCGAGGATGGTCACCAGGCTGGTGGTGGGCGTGATGCCGGTGGGCAGGAGCGGCTCACCAAGGGCGGAATTGACCAGCGACGACTCGCCGGTGTTGAACTCGCCGACGACCAGGATGCGGGCCTTGTGGCGGGCGCGGTCGAGCACGGTCTTGACCTGTCCGGGGTCGACCAGCAGGCGGTCGCCCAGGCGGCGCAGGCCGTCGTACAGGTTCTGGAAACGATCGAGAGCGGCTTGATTACTCATAGACCTTCTTCAGGACGTATTTGCGGTCCTGGACCTCCACGGAGACGCGGTCCTTCCCGGCGATCGTCCGGTCGAGGACGGCCTCGGCGATCAGCTCTTCCAGCTTCTGGACCTCGCGGCGCATCGGGCGGGCGCCGAACTGCGGGTCGAAACCGGTCTCGACGGCCAGATCGACGGCGGCGTCGGAGACGGTGTATTGGATCTCCTTCTGGTCGAAGATGCGCTTGGCGCTCTCGGCGGCCAGCTTGCGGAAGACGAGCCGCAGTTCCTCCCGGGTGAAGGGGGCGAAGGGGATGATGTTCTCGATGCGGTTGATGATCTCGGGCCGCACCCCCCGCTTCAGCTCCTCGAGCACCTTGGCCTGGATGGCCGGAAACTTCTTGTCGAATTCCGACTGGTCGAGCCCCGCGTAGTGGTGGGTGCCGACGTTGCTGGTGATGATGATGAGGGCTTCCTTGAAGCTGGCGGTGTTGCCCTTCATGTCCTTCACGTAGCCCTCGTCGAGCATCTGCAGGAAGATGTCGAACAGCTTGGGGTCGGCCTTCTCGATCTCGTCGAACAGCACGACCGCGAAAGGGTTCTGGTTCATCAGCTTGACCAGCAGGCCGTCCTCGTCACTGCCGATATAGCCGGGCGGGGAGCCGACGAGGCGGGCCATGGTGTGGTCGTCATAGAACTCGGACATGTCGAAGCGGATCAGGCGGCGCTCGTCGCCGAAGAAGGCGGTGGCGATGGTCTTGGCCGTCTCGGTTTTGCCGGTGCCCGAGGGGCCAAGGAAGAGGAAACTGCCGATCGGCTTGTTGGGCTTGCGGATGCCCGCGCCGAGCATCTTGAAAGCCCCGAGGATGGCCTCCTTGGTGCGCGTCTGGCCGATGATGGCCGTCTTGAAGGCCTCCTCCAGCTTGCGGATGCGGCCGGCCACCTCGTCGAGCTGGCGGTCGCCGACCATGGCCCCGGTGCGCCGGGAGATCAGCCTGGCGACGTCCTCGACGGTGAGGGCGGTGTCGAAGAAGGTCTTCTTCTCGTCGTCCCAGGACTGAAGCGCGGCTTCCAGGGCGGGCAGGTCGTTCCTCTCGATGCACCCGATCTCACGGGCCAGGATGGGGTCGAGCAGGGTGAGGTCGCGCCTGGACCGGTCGGCCTCCTCGCTGAACCGCTTTTCGGCCATGGCCTCCTTCATCAGGTCGATGGCCTTGTCGGGGAAGAAGCGGTCCTTGATGTACTGGTCGGCCATGGAGATCAGCTGGTCGATCGTGTACTCGGGCACCACGATGTGGTAGCGCGACCCGAACCGTTTGCCCAGGCGCGTCAGCAGGAGTTTCAGCTCGTCACGGGGCGGTTCCCCGACCTTGACCTTGATGAACCGTCGGGCCAGGGCGGGATCGTTCTCCTCGAGGTATTTCTTGAACTCGGCTTCGGTGGTGGCGCCGATGACGGGGAAGTCGCCGCGCGCGAGGAAGGGCTTGAGGTAGTTGGCCAGGTCGAAATGCCCGGTCGAGCAGGTCTGGGTCAGCAGGTGCAGTTCATCGATGAACATGATCGTGTTCTGGCCTTCGACCAGTTCGTTGATCACCTTCTCGATGCGCTCCTCGAGCATGCCGCGGTAGATCGTGCCGCTGGTGATGGCGGCGAAGTCGATCTGGAACAGCCGTTTCCCCTTCAGCTTCTCGGGGACACTGCCGGCGGCGATGTACTGGGCCAGCCCCTCGACGATGCAGGTCTTGCCGACGCCCGGCGGCCCGATCAACACCGGGTTGCTCTTCCCCTCCAGCGTCAGGATCTCGACAAGGCGCTTGATCTCCTGGGCCCGGCCGATGAGCGGCTCGAGGGCCCCCATCGCGGCGAGTGCGGTCAGATCCCTCCCGAATTCTTCGAGCATGGTCCCTCCCGATAACGGTCTTGGCGGTCAGTCTACCACAGGGGTGGTGAATTGTCCCTGACCGGGGAAGACCCGCCTGGGCAAGCGCGTCACCAGGGGGGGAGACGGCATCGGGGTGTCTCCAGCGGGGCGCCGCGGCGGTGGCCCCTGCCAGGGCGACGGGCCTAGCCGGGGCCGGTCGGGCGGGAACAGCGGTCGGGCCGCGGCGGCTCCGCGATCGGAGGTGAATCCTTCTTGCATTCCCCGCCAACCGGAGTAGAATGACCCACGCCATGTCCCCAGCCGTCATCCCTGCCACCTTCACCGCGGCCCTGGCCACGGCGGGCGTCCACCTGGCCGGCGCGGCCGTTCCCCTGCGGCACCCCTGGGCCGCCGGCATGATCTTCACGTTCGCTTTCATCCTGATTTCGTTCCGGCAGTTGCGCTGGCTGCCGATCGGCCGGCCGGCCGGGGCGATGACGGGGGCGGTGCTGATGGTGGCGGCCGGCGTGATGACCCCCGAAGAGGCCTACGCCCTGGTCAACTGGGACACCATCTGCCTCCTGCTGGGAATGATGATCCTGGCCGAATACCTGCGCGACGCCGGGCTGTTCGAGGAGGTCTCACGGCATTTGCGCGGCATCGGGTCGCCCTTCCTGCTCCTGGCCGTCCTTTCCCTGCTGGCGGGCCTCCTGTCGGCGATCTTCGTCAACGACACCATCTGCGTGGTGATGACCCCGCTTCTGCTGATCCTCTGCCGCGAACTGCGGCTGAAGCCGTTTCCCTACCTGATGGCGCTGGCCACCAGCTCGAACATCGGGTCGGCCCTGACCCTGACGGGCAACCCGCAGAACATGATCATCGGCACCATGTCACGGCTTTCTTACGCGAAATTCCTCGCGAAGATGGCCCTGCCGGTCGGGGTCGGCCTTGGGCTGAACCTGCTTCTGCTGTGGCTCTACTACGGCACGAACCTGACCTCCGACAAGACCCTGCGCATCGTGGGCAGGACCGGCCGCGAGACGAAGGGGGAGCCGACCAGCCTGCGGATCGGCCTGTTCTCGCTGGGTGTGGCGGTGGCGGGCTTCTTCGCCGGGTTCTCGATGGCCTTCTCAGCGCTGGCCGGCGCCGCGCTGGTGATCATTCTGCACCGCAAAGACCCGCGCCTGCTCCTCGACCGGGTCGAGTGGTCCCTTCTGCTGTTCTTCGCCGGGCTGTTCGTGGTGATCGGGGGCCTCAAAACCAGCGGGCTGGCCGAGCACCTGACGCGGGCCTCGCTCGAACTGCTCGCCGGCGACCCCACCCGTCAGGCATGGGTGTTTGCCGGGCTGACGATCGTCGGCTCGAACCTGTTCTCGAATGTTCCGTATGTCCTGCTGGTCGGGCATTCCATTCCCCGCCTTCCCCATTCCGAGTTTTTCTGGTGCCTGCTGGCCTTCGTCAGCACGGTCGCGGGGAACCTGACCCTGATCGGGTCGGTGGCCAACCTGATCGTCGCCGAGCTGGCGAAGGACACCTGCGAAATGGGGTTCCGGCGGTATGCCCGGTTCGGGGTGCCCTCCACCCTTCTGGTCACCGGGGCAGGCACCCTGGTGCTGTTGTACCTCTTTCCGGTCTGACAACCCCGCCCGAATGTGGTATGCTCTGGACGTTCCGCCCCATCGCGCGGCAGGTGCGCGCCCATCCCCAACACGGAGGTTGACCTGTGAGTAGCAAGAAGATCGCCTGGCTGGCGGGGTTCCTCGGTCTGATGCTGGCGTTCGCGGCGCCGGCGAAGGCCCACGACGAGTATGAGCATTATAAGCTGGTCATCGGGATGCCCTTCGTCTACTTCGACATCGAGGACATCTACCACCAGCGCTGGATCAGCACCTACCTGCGCGGCCGGCCGGTCATCATCCTGACCGGGCACCGGTACCAGCGGTTTGAAATTTTGAAATGGGCCGAGTCGCTCAAGCGTGAGTTCGGCCTGCCCGGCATGGTCCACCTGC
>CAZKPI010000019.1:0-14385 GCA_964554555.1 uncultured bacterium | reverse complement strand
TCGAAGTTCCCGTGGTCGACCAGCCGCGCCACGCTGATCAACCAGTGGCGGAACTTCGGCCCGCCGATCCCGCTTCTGCTCGACTGGCACGGCACCATCGGCAAGTGCCTGCGGGTGAACTACAACGTTCCCAACATCATCGGCATCGACGCCGACGGCCGGTTCGCCTTCCACGAAATGCACACCTTCACCCCGGAAGTGTACGCCGCCGTCTCGGCGCGCGTCCGGGCCCTGATCGCCGCCGGCCCGGGGCTGGCGGGTGTGATGCCGCCCGTGGTCCCCGGCCCCGACAGCGGCCCCCTGCCCTCCGGCAAGCGCGGCCTGTCCGAGTGACCGGTTCCCCCGGCAAACCAACCCAGGAAAGGAATCTGCCATGACCTCCCGCCTCCGCCCGTTCGCTTTCGTTCTGGCCCTCTGCCTGGCCCTGACCGCCAGCGCCGGCTTCGCCGGCACCCCGCTGAAGACTCTGCACATCCTCGTCAGCAATGACGACGGGGTCGACTCGGAGGGCATCGCCGCCCTGGTCAAGGAACTGCGCACCTTCGCCCGGGTCACCGTGGCCGCCCCCGTGGAGAACTTTTCCGGGGCGGCGCACTCGCTCACCGTGAAAGGGCCCATCATGGTCAACGAGGTGAAGAAAGAAGGGAAGTTTTTCGGCTACGGCATCGAGGCCACCCCTGCCACCTGCGTGAAGATCGGCCTCGACGAGCTGGCCGACGAGCCGGTCGACCTCGTCGTGTCGGGCATCAACGAGGGGTACAACATCGGCGAACTGGTCTACAACTCCGGCACCTTCGGGGCCGCTCAGGAGGCCGTCCTGAAGGGCATTCCCAGCATCGCCGCCTCCGTCGAGCGCGGCAAGGGCAGGAAGATGGACTACGAGGGCGCCGCCGCCTTCGTCAAGGCCTACATCCTGGCCCAGGCCAAGGTCGGCTTCCCGACCGACCGGGTGATCAACATCAACTTCCCCGCCGGCGAGAAAAACACCTGGAAAGGCATGGCGCTGACCTCGCTGTCCGACTTCGAGTTCCACGAGAACTGGTTCCGGCGCAAGACCCCCTGGGGCAAGACCTATTTCTGGAATACCGTGAAACGCCACGTCGGGTACCGCCCGAAGCCCGGCACCGACCTGTATGCCCTCGACGAGGGCAAAATCTCGATCACCCCGGTGCCGATGATCCGGCCCGAGCTCGACGCCCGCTGTCTCGGCCGCCTGCACGTCGAGTTCGAGGGAATGACGCTGGAGCGGCGCTGACCTTCCTGGCCAGGGCCGCTCCCTGGCGGCGAGGCACCCATGGGCCGGGCCTGGGGAACTTCACCCCAGGCCCGGTCTGCGTCTGCCCCCCATGTGGCCCGGCCTGCCCTGACCGCCAGGCCTGCCCTGTGACCCCGCCAGCCCCCCCCCCGGCCTTCTTGGTCCAGCCGGCCGGCCGGACCGCTTTCGGGGGCCATCGGCCCCTGCAACCCCGGCCCCCTGCCGGCGGCGGCCGCCGCAACCCCCGCCGCTGGGGGCCTGCCAGCAGGGACACGCCCCCCACGGGAACCCCTCAGGCCTGGAATCCCTTTGCCGGGCCGGGCGGATCACCCCGGGGACCGGGGAGGGAACAGGGGACACCGCCGGATGTTCCAGCGGGCCAGCCGGAAGCGGATGGCCGTTTCCAGGACCCCCAGGCCGTACTTGACACTGCGCGGGAAGTTGATCGACGAGGCCTCGGGGAAATACTTGGTGGGGCAGGTGAGTTCGCCGATGCGGAACCCGAACCAGACCGCCTGGGCGATGATCTGGTTGTCGAACACGAAATCGTCGGAATTGCGCATGAACGGCACGGTTTCGAGGACCTTCCGGGAGAAGGCCCGGTATCCCGAGTGGTATTCCGACAGCTTGTAGTTCAGCAGGATGTTCTCGACGAACGTGAGGGCGCGGTTGGCCACGTATTTGTAGAGCGGCATGCCGCCGGCGAGCGCGCCGATCCCGAGGATGCGGGAGGCCATGACCACGTCGAACTCCTCGTAGGCGATCATGGCGGCGACGGCGGTCAACAGCTTGGGGGAATACTGGTAATCGGGATGGAGCATGACCACGATGTCGGCCCCCGACTCGAGGGCATGGGTGTAGCAGGTCTTCTGGTTGCCGCCGTACCCCCGGTTCTTCGGGTGGACGAAGGTCTTCAGGCCCAGCCGCCTGCCGACCGCCACCGTGTCATCCCCGCTGGCGTCATCGACGAGGATGACCTCGTCGACCAGGGGGAAGGGAATCTCGGCACAGGTCCGCTCCAGGGTTTTCCCGGCATTGTAGGCGGGCAGGACGACGACGATCTTCTTGTTGTTCAGCATGGCAAGCCGCCCAGACCGGCGGGGCCCAGGCCGGCCGCCGGCCTCCTGACCCCGCTGGGGAAGCCGGCACCGGGGAAAGCCGCCCCCCCGGCCCTGGCGCGAATGCCGCGGCGGGACGCGGCTCCCCGGCCGGTCACCGGCGCGGGGATCACCGTAGCCTGGATGCCGCCGTTCAATCGATGGCCAGGATCTTCACTTCCGAGGGCCGGAGGCCGTATTCGAAACGCCGCGGAACGGACGGCATGGCGAACTCGGGGGAAAGATCCCGGACGGGCCCCGGGCCCAGGTGGTGTTCGAGATCAGGAAGGAAGAGGTGCTGGTGGTGATGGGGGTCCTTGTTGAGGGCGACCAGGACTGTTTTCTGGCCGGGGGCGGATCGCTTGAAGCAGAAGATATTGGCCCAGTTCCCCTGGTCGACGATCTGCAGGCCGGGCTCCTGGTTCAGTACGGGAAACCGCGCCTTGAGGCCCGAAAGATGCCGGATGAACCCGGTCAGGTCGATCTGGGTGGTCTCCCACCAGGAGGGGTTGGTCTGGACAACGTCGAGTTTGCGCCGGAAGCCGAACTCGAACCCAATGGGGATCATGAACCCCTTGCTGAACATGGTGGAAAAGATGAGCTGGCGTTTGACCGCCATCAGGTCGCCGCCCTTCTCTTCGAGCAAACGGGTGGTGTCATGCGACTCGGGGAAGGAGATGGTCGGTACGACCGGGCTGATCTTGTTATACTGTTCCATTCCCCACGGCTGGTTGAAATCCCAGTATTTCGAGGAATTGAACAGGTAGTCGAACCCCACCCTCGCCAGCCCCTCGACCTGCTGGAAACTGCATCCCAGCGACTCCGCCAGGAAGAGGCATCCCGGTTTCTTCTCGCGGGCGCGGCCGATGAGGAAGCGCCAGAGGTCGGCCGGCACCTGGTAGGCCATGTCGCAGCGGAATCCGTCGACCCCGATGTCGAGGTAGTGGGCCATCATGCCCCACCAAAAGTTCCAGAGGTTGCCGCGGTCGGGAGAATGGTCGTTGTCGACTTCGGCGAGGTCGCCCCATTCGATCCACCGGTCGCCATCCCTGGCTCCGGGGTGGACAACCTGGCCGTCGGGCTTCCGCTTGAACCAGGCAGGGTGCTCGGCGATCAGGGTGCAGTCAATGGCGGTGTGGTTGATGACGAGGTCCATGATGAACAGGATTCCGGCCTGGTGGCAAAGATCGATGAAACTGCGCAGTTGATCGACGGGAGCCTGATGCGAGGCATCATCGATGAACGCGGGGTTGAACTTGAAGAAGTCCTTGGGGGAGTACAGGCTTCCGCTGAAGCCCGGGTAGTGGAAGGGGTTCACGTAGATGGCGTTGAACCCCATCTGCTGAATGCGGGGAAGGTGATCCTTCCACCGGGTCATGGCCCCGGCCAGCCGCGGAAAGAGGTTATAGAGGCGGATGCCCTGGTTCCCAAGAAGATGGCTCATGGTGTGCTCCCCGATTGAGGTTCGGACTGGGGTCCGGGCGTGGGACCGGACCCTGGCGAAGGTGTGGCGGCCTCGGCGGCCGGCGGCCGGAGGTGGTGGCGGAGGGCGGTGAAGGCGGCCTGCAGGGCGGCAATCTCGGAGGGACTGACACTGCGGTAGATCTCGATCGCCTCGGTTCCGAAGACCAGGACGAGGAGGTGAAGGACTTCCCCCCTTTCCGAGGCGGCCTGCCGGGTGACCGTGTCGGTCCAGCCGGCGACCGGCCGGCGAATCGTCACGGACGGATCGCGCAGGTTGTGTTCGACCACCAGGTCCTCTCCGTCGAGGTGGGCCAGGAACACCTGCATGACGAGGGATTTCCCGAGCAGTCCGAAGAACAGGAGGAATCCCAGGCAGAACAGCCATTCCCAGGCCTGCTTCAGCTGGAACCCGTTGAACCGGAAGAAGAGAAGGGGAATGGCCACCGCGCTCATGATCAGGAAAAGACCGAAGGCGATCTCCCAGACGGGGTAGTAGGTGAACCCCGCCAGCCTCGACTGCACCGACATCCACCGGATCACCAGGCACCTCGGCGATGAACTCGGGTCATTCTAGCACATCTCTCCAGGTCAGCGGAGGGGGTGTCGAGGGCAGGGACGGCCGGTTTCCCGACCGGGGGTGGAAATCCCCATGCCGCGCCGGGGAACCGGTCCTGATCCGTTTCTCCCAGGGATCCGGCCGGCTTGCCAGGTCATTGGCTGGTCATTGGCTGGTCATTGGCAGGTCAGGCGCCACGGGAAAATGGGATTGCCCTGCCTTCCCCCCGAAGGTAGACTGCTGAGCATGCCAGCCTCGGGCCCCCTCACCCCGTCCGCCAGGATCGGCCGCCGCGTGTCCTTTCCCGTTGCCGAACCATGAATACCTTGCCGCCTTCAGTGGCCCCGCCCCTCGACGTGATGACATCCGCGCCCATCGACTCCTCTCCGGAGAGCAAGCCAACGGGGACATGGCGGGTCCGGCTCGACCGGCGTGACCTGCTCGTCGTCGTCCTGGCCGCTCTCTACCTGGGTCCGGTGGTCCGGGTTCTCATGGGCTTCCTGGACGAAGGGATTTTCCTGCACGGGGCTCAAAGGATCCTCGACGGCGAACTCCTGTACCGGGACTTTTGCGAAATCCAGACCCCGGGAACCTATTACCTTTTGGCTTTTTTCTTCTGGGCGCTGGGCTCACGGTTCGCGGTCGCCCGCGGCCTTCTGCTGGTCTTGGGAGTTCTCCAGGTCTGGGCGGTCGACCGCCTTTCCCGCCGACTGTCCCCCGGCCCCTTCGACTGGGTGCCCGCGGGGGCGACTCTCGTTCTGGGCATCCCCCTGTACCGGGCTTACACCAACCATTGGGACAGCACCCTCTTTGCCGTGCTGACCTGCACCGCCCTGGCGGCCTGGGTTGACCGACCCGCCCGGACCGGCCTCTTCCTGGCAGGGTTCTGGGCCGCCCTGACCGCCGAAACCATGCAAAGCAAGGGGGTGGCCATCTTCGCGGCGGCCCTGGGAACCGTCCTGTTCCATCGGGCCGGACCGCGAACCAGCTGGCAGGAGGCGGGGAAGGATGTCCTGGCCCTGGCGGCCGGCCCGGTTCTCCTCGCTCTGCTCACCCTGTGGTTTTTCTGGCGGCACGGGGCCCTGGCCGACCTCATCGAACACACGGTGGTCTATCCGTTGTCGACGTATTCGAAGGTGTTCGCGGTTCCTTTCGGGTATGGCTTCCGGGAACAGTGGCTTCCCTCCTGGGACGCCTTCTTCCAATCCTGCTTCCCCCCAATGCTGGCCGCCTTTTTCCTGGCCAACCTCCTGATCGTTGCCCTTCTGCTCACGGTCGGGCCGTTCCTGGCCCTGGCGGGTGCGGGAGTCACCATCCTGACCGGCGCCCCCGGCCGGCGGATCCCCGAGGGCCCGTTCCTCGCCATCCTCGCCTGCGCCGCCGCCTTGTGGCTCTCGGAACTGCACCGCCCGGACTCTGTTCATCTCGCTTTCGGGGGATGCCTGTTTTTTGTGGTGGAGCTGGATGTTCTTCACCGGCTCATGCGGGTCTTTCCCCGCGCCGGCAAGGTGTTGGGGGGGATCCTTGCCCTCAGCATCGGCCTGACCGGCCTGTGGTATGCCCTGCCAGGCCTGGGGCCGCTTACGGTACAGGAAACACGCCGGGGTCCGGTCTGGCTCCTCCAGCCGGAGCCCGTCATCGACCACCTCTCGCGCGCCACGCCGGCAGGGGAGAACGTCTTCGTCTATCCCTGGCGCCCGATGCTATACTTTCTGGGCGGAATCCGGAACCCCACCCGGTATTCGGTGTTCCTGTATCATGAAACCGCCCGCCAGACCTTGGCCGAAATCCTTACCAGCCTGGAAGAGAAGATGGTCCCCCAGGTCATTGTCGATATGGCCGGCCTTCAGCAGATGTCCGAATGGTATCCTGCCTACCGGTGGCCTCCCCCCGCGGAGCGGGCCATCGAACGGTATCTGGCCAAAAAGTATGTGAATGCCGGTGCCAAAGGCGAATTTCTGGTGTTCCGGCGGCGCCCGCCCCATGAACCGTGAACCGGAACCTCCCGGACCGTTCCATGAAGAAAGGAAACAGGCATGAATCGAAACGTCTTTGAGGATCTTTTCGTTCTGGAAGTGGCGAACAACCACTGGGGAAGCCTGGAACGCGGCATGCGGATCATCACCGAGTTTTCCCGGATCGTCCGGTTCAACAACGTCAGAGCGGCCATCAAGTTCCAGTTCCGCGACGTCGAGAGTTTCATCCACAAGGATTTCCGCCACCGGGAAGACATCCGCTACATCAAGAAGACCCAGGAAACCCGGCTCTCCCTGGAGGATTACGCCAAGCTGGTTGATGCCGTGAGAAAAAGCGGCTGTACCACCATGGCCACGCCCTTCGATGAGAGGTCGGTCGACCACTGCACCGACCTCGGCATCCAGATCCTCAAATTGGCCAGCTACGACATCAACGACTGGCCCCTGATCGAACGGATCGCCAAGACGAAGAAACCGGTCATTTCTTCAACGGGTGGAGCCTCCCAAAAGGATCTCGACGACCTGGTCACGTTCTTCGAGAACCGCCACATCCCCCTGGCCATCAACCATTGCGTGTCCTTGTATCCCACCGAGGATGGGGAACTGGAACTCAATCAGATCGACTTCCTGCGCACCCGCTATCCCAATCACACCATCGGGCTTTCCACCCACGAATGCCGCGACTGGAGCTCCTCCATCATGATCGCCTACGCCAAGGGGGCGAGAACCTTCGAGCGCCACGTCGATATCGATGACGGTACCCGGGAGGTTTCGAAATATTGCTCCCTCCCCCATCAGATCGATACGTGGTTCAAGGCCTACAAGAAGGCCAGGGAAATGTCGGGGGCCCCCGGCACCCAGATGCGAAACCACTCCAAGAGGGAAATCGACTACCTCGATTCCCTGGTCCGGGGGGTGTATGCCAAGCGCGATCTGCCGGCGGGCCACGTGCTTCGTCACGATTTCATGGAAGACGATATCTATCTGGCCATTCCCCTCCAAAAGGGCCAGGTGTCCTGCCGGGAACTCATGAGCGGGGAAATCGTCCTCAAGGCAAAGGCCAAAGATGATCCCATCATGATCGACGACCTCGACAGTCCATACGCGGGAAATGAGGATCTCAAGAAGTACATCTACCAAAGAGGCATCTGATGCCGCTGACCGATGAACTGACAGGAATACTCGATCAGTACAAGAGCCCAGAGGAACTCAGACAGGCCATCCTGGCTCCTTTCCGGGAAGCCCTGCACCCCCCCAAGGCGGTGTACCTGTTCGGGGCGGCAAGGCTGGGAGAGAAATTCCTGACCTTCTGCCGCCAGGCAGGGTATGGGGTCAAGGCCTTCCTCGACAGTTCCCCGCAGGTGTGGGGAACGGCCATCCACGGGATTCCCGTCCAACCCCCGGAAGCCGCGGACCGGAACCTTCCGGTCATCATCACTTCCGGGTATCTGTTTTCCATCCGGGACCGCCTGCGAGACCTGGGGTTTCGTCTTGCCGTGCCTTTTCCCATTCTCTTCCTGCTTTCTGACCACTTTCTGCCCGAATTGGGATACGAGGGAATCCTCGAAGAACTGTTTCGCCATCGGCGTGAACTGATCGAAGCCGTCCGCTATTACCCCGAGGAAAGATCACAGCAGGTTCTTCGCCAGATTGTGCTCTTTCGCACCTCCTTCGACCCCGATCATCTCAGGTCGGTATGCGAGTCGGAAAACAACTCCGAGCAATACTTCCGGCACTCGTTTTTTCGCCTTCCCCCACGCCCGGCCTTGGTGGACGGGGGCGCCTACACCGGTGACTCCACGGCCGATTTCGTCGAAGCCTGCGGGGGTGATTTCCACCAGGCCCTTCTCTTCGAACCGGATCCGGAACTTCTCCAGAAAGCCCGGAACCGCCTTTCCCGCCTTGAGAATGTCCGCTTTTTCCCGTACGGTCTGTACTCCCGGTCCGCGGTCCTGCGCTTTTCTTCCACCCAGGCTCTCGACGGCCGGATTTCCGAAGCGGGTGACGCCGCCATCGAGGTGCGCCCCATCGACAGCATGGTCGATTCCTCAATCGACATCATCAAACTGGACATCGAGGGGGCGGAAGAGGAGGCCCTGCACGGAGCCGCCCGGACCATCCGGCAGTCCCGCCCCCTTCTGATGGTCTCCGCCTACCATCGGCCATGTGATCTCTGGAAATTGCCTCGCGTCATCAGGGACATCCATCCTGACTACGATTTCTTTCTGCGCCATTTTTCCCAAAGCAACGTGGCAACGGTTCTTTTCGCCATCCCGCAGGAAAACCGAACCGCCGCCTCCAGGAGGTCGCCGTGATCAGAGTTGCTGATTTCCTCGTGTCATTCCTCGCCGATCGCCAGGTTTCCCAGGTGTTCCTGGTGACCGGCGGCGGGGCCATGCACTTGAATGACGCCCTGGGGCGGAACCGGAACCTCTCGCTCCTCTGCAGTCACCATGAGCAGGCCAGCGCCATCGCGGCCGAGGGATACGCGCGGATCACGGGCGGCCTGGCCGTGGTGTGCGTCACCACGGGCCCCGGCAGTCTCAACACCCTGACCGGCGTCATGGGGCAATGGACCGATTCCGTTCCCGTCCTCTATCTTTCCGGTCAGGTCAAAATGGAAACCACCCTGGCCGCCTGCCCAGATCTTCCTCTGCGGCAGTTGGGCGACCAGGAAGTGGACATCGTCAGGATCGTCAAGCCGTTGACCAAGTTTGCCGCCACGATCACCCGGCCCCAGGATGCGAGAAAAATCCTCGAGGAAGCCCTGTTCTGGGCAATGGAAGGCCGCCGGGGCCCGGTGTGGGTGAACGTCCCCCTCGACATCCAGGGGGCACTGGTGGACCCGGCCCATCTGGAACCTTTCCACCCGCCCGCGCCCCAGGCGCCCGCCAGCGATCCCTCGCTCGCCGGCAAGGTAGTACACCTTCTGCAGGCGGCCAAACGCCCGCTGATTGTGGCCGGCCATGGCATCCGCCTGGCGGGGGCGGTGCAGGAATTCGGGACATTTCTGGAAAAATGCCGCGTTCCCGTGGCCACCACCCACAATGGCAGGGACGTCCTGCCAACCAGCCATCCTTTGTATGCAGGCCAGGTTGGAACCCTGGGGGACCGGGCGGGCAATTTCGCGCTCCAACGGGCGGATCTGGTCCTGTCGATCGGGTCACGGAACAATATCCGGCAGGTGAGCTACAACTGGGCCAACTACGGCCGGAACGCCACCCTGGTATCGGTCGACATCGATCCCGCCGAACTGAAAAAGCCCCTGCGGAAGGTGGACGTTCCGGTCTGCCTGGATGCCCTCCACTTCCTGTCGGCGATGAATGCCGCCCTCCAGGGAGTCACCCTCGAGCGGAACGAATGGGTGGCATGGTGCCGCCAGCGGCGACAGAGGTATCCCGTGGCCTTGCCCGAGTATCACCAGGGCCCCCGGATCCATCCCTACGCCTTTGTGGAAATCCTCACCGGCCTGCTCCCCGAGGGGGAGTGCATCGTCGCCGGCAATGGGAGCGCCAGCGTCTGCCTCTTTCAGGCGGCCGCCGTCAAACCCGGCCAGCGGCTCATCTACAACTCCGGCTGTGCCGCCATGGGCTACGATCTTCCTGCCGCCATCGGCGCCTGCCTCGGCTCCGGCAAGAAGCGGGTCATCTGCCTGGCAGGCGACGGCAGTCTGTCCATGAACATCCAGGAACTGCAGACCGTCTGGCATCACCGGCTTCCCATCCTCCTGTTCGTGCTGAACAACCGGGGGTATGCCTCGATCCGTCAGACCCAGGATACGTTTTTCGGGGGGCACCGGGTCGGGTGCGATTTCGCGTCGGGAGTGAGTTTTCCTGATTTCTGCCTGGTGGGAAAAGCGTTTGGCCTTCCTTCGCAGAGGCTGGACGACCCCCGGTCGCTCCGGAGCGACCTGGCGCGCATCCTCTCCGAACCAGGCCCGGCCTTGTATGACGTTGTCCTCGACGAGAACTATGTCTTTGCCCCGAAAGTCGCCAGCCTGAAAATGCCCGATGGAACCATGGTTTCCAAGTCGTTTGAAGATATGTTTCCCTTCCTTTCCCCGGAAGAAGCCAAGGAACATCAATCGTGAACCGGAAGGGGCGCTTCGCCCCCAATCATTCCCGGTGTTGAGGTGCGGCATGAAGTTCATCAGTTTCGTCGCCTCCTGTTTCAATGAAGAAGACAACGTCAAAGAATTGCACGCCCAGATTCTCCGGGAGATGGAACAATTCCCTCAGTATTCCTTCGAAATCATTCTTCTGGACAACGGATCGACCGACCACACCGAAGCCCGTTTACGTGAACTGGCCGCATCAGACAAACGGGTCAAGGTCATTTTGAACGCGAGGAACTTCGGCCATGTCCGGTCGCCCCATTATGGTTTACTGCAGGCCCGTGGCGAGGCGGTGATCCTGTTGGCTTCAGATCTCCAGGACCCGCCCGCCCTCATTCCGGAATTCCTGCGAAAATGGGAAGAGGGGTACAAGGTCGTTCTGGGTTCCTATCGTCAGACGCAGGAGTCATTCCTGTTCGGAATGGTGCGCAAAGCCTACTACTACATCGTCCGGAGATTCGCGGAAGTTGATCTTATCCAAAACTTTACCGGTTTTGGCCTGTTCGACAGGTGCATTCTGGATGTTCTGCACCAGATGGATGATTCCTACCCGTATTTCCGTGGGATGATCTGCGAAATCGGGTTCCCCAGAGCCATTGTGGAGTTCGACAAGCCCCCTCGCCAGCGCGGGTTCAGCCACAGCAATTTCTACACGCTGTATGACATGGCCATGCTCGGGTTCACCAACCATTCCAAGGTTCCTCTCCGGCTGGCGGCCATGGCTGGCTTCGCGTTCTCCCTGTTCAGCTTCCTGGTGGCCATCGCCTACCTCGTCTACAAACTGGCGTTCTGGAACAGTTTTTCCCTCGGCATGGCGCCCGTGGTGATCGGCCTGTTCTTCTTTGCCTCGGTCCAGCTGTTCTTCATCGGAATCATCGGAGAGTACATCGGGGCCATCCACACCCAGGTAATGAAGCGCCCCCTGGTGGTCGAAAAAGAGCGAATCAATTTCGATCAGCCGCCCCCCGCCCAACGTGGGTGAAGCGCCTTCCCGGCCATCCCCGAGAGAATCAGGCCACTGGGGGACCAAGGTCCGGTTCCTGGTCGCCGGAGCCTGGAACACCTTGTTCGGGTACGGGGTGTTCTGGCTTCTGGATGATGTTTTTTCCATCCGCCTGACCAACCGCCGCCTGGCCTACCTGTCGGCGATGGTCCTCTCCAATGTCCTGGCCATCCTCAATGCGTTCATTTTTCACAAATATTTCACTTTTCGGTCGGTCGAAAGGGGCCAGGGGGTGGTCAAGGAGTTCATCCGGTTCACCGCCACCTATGTGGGGACGTTCGCGCTAAGCCTGGTCCTCCTCCCCGCGCTTGTCGAGTTTGGGGGAATCGCTCCGAAGCCCGCCGGGGCGGTTGTCCTTCTGGCATGCGTCGGCATCAGCTACTTCGGACATTCCCGGTTCTCTTTCCCCAACCGGGGTTGATGGCAGATCCCCGATCGAACAGATTCCTCCTGGGGCAGACGGGGATCGATACACCCGAACCAACAGGATGGCGCTGGTAGCCATCAACAAAAGAGGATTGAAAAAGACCTGAGGGCTGATCCCATAGATGAAGATACAGCTCTTCGGAGACAAAACCAGGACCGTGCTGATGGCAACGATTTCCAGGCCAGACCGGTCTTCCTTCCATTCATCGAATGAGACGTAGATCAGGAAAAGGGGAGCGATTAAGGCCAAGAGGTGGTAATCACCTACCACGGGGTTGACCAGGACATACACGGCGGAAAGCAGGAAGGGGAAGTATCTCTCGTTGCCACGTGGAGAGAAAACGGTGCCGGCAACCGCGAGGACCATGAAGGCCGCCAAGACGATGAACATCCTGGTGATGGTCGCAGGGGCGAGCGAAAGGGCGGGCCCCAGGATTTTCAGCACCCCATACACGGAGGAATTGAAGGAGTGATCCAGCCACCCCTCCACATACAAGCGATGATATGAGGTCAAGCCTTGCAAAAAGGTCGTCAGGGAGTAATCCGGGTAGATCCGGTGGGCGGCCGTCAGGGCTGTCACGAAGATCAGCCCAGACAACCCGATGATCTTCAGGCCATCTCTCATCGCGGTCCTCCAACCCAGATACATCGGGAGAGCCATCAGCAAAACAAGGGCGTTGGGGCGGGCATTCACCGCAACAGCGAAGAGGATCAGGCTGACCGCATCCAATTTCCGACGGAGGTGCAGGGCACTCAGGAACCCGATGACCCCGATGGCACAGGCGAACGCGGAATAGTTCCCCCTCGTCACGGTGAACAGCAAGGGATAACTGGCCAAGACCATTCCTACCAAAGCCAGCGGGGCCTCCTTGGTCCGGCTCACCCACCAGGCGGAGAATGCCGTCAAGACCAAACAACCAAGGAAAACGGCAACCAATATCGATCGCGGGGTTACGCCAAAACCGATCGAATAGGCAACTCCCAGATAAAAGACCGTTGAAAAAGGGGGGTTATGGAAGTGGGTCAACCCTGGAAAGGCCTCGATTCCCCCATAAGGATTTTCCCGGTAAAACCTTTGGTAAATGGGTTCCAGCCGGCTAATTACGGCATCGATATCCGGCATTTCACGGAGGAGCTTTTTGTATGACAATCCTGACTTGATGCTATCTCCAAACCTGTCTTCTGTCTTAAAAAGAAACGTCTCATACCCGAATCCCAAGGCCTCCCGGACGACCACAATGGTTGAATTCAGACCTGTGGAAAAACTCAATCCGAAAAGAACCAACAACAAGAATCGTGATCTACCGGTCATGAACCACCTCTTCCATTCCATCGACATGACCAAAAATCAGGCAGGGGCGGCAAGGATCAATCCTCTTGAAGTTACAACTTATCCGTGTTTGCGGCCTTTCCGCCAAAGGAAGCGGTGGTTGCATCCATCGGAGCGACCTCATCCTAAACCGCGAATCTACCACATAGGATGTCAAAATTCATATGTTTCACCACAACATGACGCCAAACAATCATGTTTCAGGGCATCATACCGGGAAGTTTACCCACATTTTGGCACGACAGCGCTGGGCGGTCAAAAAGTCGGTCTCTGATTTGATGAGGGTTCAGGATGCCTACCCCTCAAACATCGACCTTGTCCTGTTGATTTTGCGCTCCCCGCTTACGGCATGGCCGACCGGGTCATTCTTTCCCCGCCCAGGTTCCGGAAACCACCCCGAGGGCTCCGAGGTTGACGAGCAGGGCGGCCGCGAGGAGGTGGAGACTGCCCGACATGCCGAGGACGGGCAGGAGCCAGATGCCGCTGGCGAGGCCGACCCAGAGGGCGCCGAAGTTGTCGGCGAAGATCAGCAGGCCGGCGGAGCGGCCGGGGGCCATGCCCCAGCCCTTCAGGATGGCGTCGACCGCCGGAAACTCGATGCCGTCAAGAAAGGCCACCAGAAAGACGGCGGCGCCGATGACCGGGCCGGTGTGCCAGGCGGGGAACTGCAGGAGGGCGAGGCAGGCGGCGGCCATCCCGAACTGGCTGGCCTTCAGCGCGCGCAGGCGGCCGGGGGCGGCGAACCCCCAGGCCCGGCCGAGATGGGCCCCCGCCGACAGCCCGAGCATGTAGAGGCCGAAGAAGATCGCGACCATCTGGAACATCGCCCCCTGGCGGCTCTGGTACATCAGAAGCAGGATGATCTCGGCCAGCAGACCACCGCCCCCCGAGACGGCCACCCCGGCCGCCAGCAGGCCGATTCGCCCGCGGCGGGGACCGCTCCACCAGAGAGCCAAGCCGAGCAGGAGGGCCGCGAGGAGCAGGGCCGGCAGGGCCACACCCATGCCCAGCCGCTCCACCCCCCGGATGGCGGCCGACATCTGGGAGCCGCTGAAGATGTCCCACAGCAGGAGCTGGCGCAGGAACGCCCGCGGGTGGGCGTCGGTGTTGTCAGGGACCTCGGCATCCCGCCGGAGCTACCCTTGCACCTCATCGACCCGGAAC
>CAZKPI010000018.1:18079-21213 GCA_964554555.1 uncultured bacterium | reverse complement strand
GGCCGCCTGCAGAAAGCCGCCGGGCGGACCGCCCCGGTGGGTTTGGCCTGCCTGGCCGCCGCCTTCCCCGGCCGGACGGCGATGGCCGACCTCCAGGCCGCCCTGCCCGGGGACCGCCTGGCCGACCTTCCGCCGGCCGACGGCATCAAGGCTGTTGTCGTCCAGGCCGCCTCGGACTGGACGGAGGAGACCTCCGCTGGCTTCGCCCAGGCCCTGGCCGGCCGCTATCCCGGCGCCCGGCGGATCCTCGGCGGGGCGGTCCGGCGCCGGTTCGCCCGCGACTGGGATATCCTCCTGTCGGGAACGGGCCGGACCCTGCTGACAGCCCTGCTCGACGGCGCCCCGCCCGAAACCGGCTGGCGGGAGACGCTGGCCGACGACCTGCGGGAACCCCTTCCCGTGCCGGAGGCGCCCCTGCCCGAAGCGGGTTCCTATTCGGTCTCGGTCGAAAAGCAGATCGCGGGCCGGACCGTGGGCATCTACCAGCCCTGGCTTGGCCTGCTTGACCGCACCACGCGCCTGGGAGTGCGGGCCCCAGGCGGGTTTCTCGACCGGCTGGTGCCGTGGCTGGCGCGGTCGGGGTTCGGTTCCGCGGCCTTCGCGGCGCCCGTCTTTCCCGCTGACACCTTCGGCCGTCTCCAGGAGATCTGCGCCCGGAACCGGTTCCCATTCTCCCTGGCGGTGGCCGACCCCGACGAGGCGGCCGCCATCGCCCAACTGCCGACCGGGTTCCTCGACCGGTTGTGGCTGTACCCGGGCGGGCAGTTCGACCTGCTCGACGCGTTCGCCCGCATCGCGCCGCGGTTCGGTGAGGCGGATGTGCCGATCGGTCTGCGGCTGACCGGCGCCCTGGCCGGCGACCCCGATCTTGACGGGCTCGGCCCCTTCTGCGACCAGTTGTCGATCGAGCACCTCCTCGACTGGGACTTCTGCCGCCTGCGCCGCACCCTGATCGATTTCTACCTGCGGCAGGGGCGCCTCTGGCGCCATCTGGGGCACCTGCGGTCCGCCCGCGACCTGCTGGGGTTCATGCGGGGGGCGTACGGCATCTTCGACCTGCTCATCCGGAAATGAGCGGAACCAGGAGGAATCCCGCCATGCACCTGCTCGTCGTCAACGGACCGAACCTCAACCTGCTCGGCACCCGCGAACCCCACCTCTATGGTTCCCGCACCCTGGCCGACATCGAGGCGGAACTGACCGCGCTGGCCGCCCGCCACGGGGCCCGCCTCACCTTCTTCCAGTCGAATCACGAGGGGGAACTGCTCGACCGCCTGCAGGCGGCCCGCGGCCAGGTCGACGGCATCATCATCAACCCCGGCGGCCTCGGCCACACCAGCGTCTGCCTGCGCGACTGCCTGGCCGCGCTCGGCCTGCCGGTCATCGAGGTCCATCTCACCAACATCCATGCCCGCGAGGAGTTCCGCCGCACCTCGCTCATCTCGGCCGTCTGCCGCGCGGTCATCTGCGGCCTCGGCCCGTCGGGCTACCGGCACGCGCTCGAAGCCTTTCTCGCCTCACCCCCGGCGGCCGGGAGGAACGCGGCGCCGGCCGTTCCCCCTCCCTCTGCCCCCCGGCCCCGCCGCCGGGCGAGGTGAGGTCAGACCCCGCCATGCCCGATGCCCGGGGTTCCCGCCGGCCCGAACTGCTTGCCCCCGCCGGCGATCAGGCCGCGCTGAAGGCGGCCCTCCTGGCCGGAGCCGACGCCGTCTACCTGGCCGGCCGCCGGTTCGGGGCCCGCGCCTTCGCCCCCAATTTCGACGAGAGCGGCCTGTGGTGGGCCCGCCGGGTCACCCGGTCGCTGAACCGCCGGCTGTATGTCACCGTCAATACGCTGGTGTTCGATGGGGAATGGCACCTCCTCGACGAAGCCCTGGAGTTCTACGAGGCCCTGCGCCCCGACGCCCTCATCATCCAGGATCTCGGCGTGGCCGCCCACCTCGTGCGGCGCGCCAGCCGACTGCCCCGCCATCTCAGCACCCAGGCCGCCTGGTTTGGCACCGGCGGCGTCGAGGTGCTCCAGGACCTCGGCATCTCCCGCGTCATCCTGCCCCGGGAAATGACTCTCGAGGAAATCCGCGACCTGGCGGCACGGGTTCCCTTCGAACTCGAGGTCTTCGTCCACGGCGCCATGTGCTACAGCATTTCCGGACGCTGTTTCTGGAGCATCGCCCTGGGCAGTCGCTCGGGCAACCGCGGCACCTGCGCCCAGCCCTGCCGGAAGCCGTACCGCCGCACCGCCTCCGGGGCCCCCGACGCCTGGTTCTTCAGCCCGCGCGATCTGCGACTGGTGGGCCGCCTCGCCGACCTGCGCCTGCCCCGGGTGGCCGCCCTCAAAATCGAAGGCCGCATGAAGGGGCCCGACTACGTCTACCACGTCGTCCAGGCCTACCGGCAGGCCCTCGATGCGGTTGCCCCGCAGACCAGCCACCCGCCAGAGGAGCCTCGCCCGGCATGCCGCGGCGAATTCCGGGAATTCCGGGGACAGGATACGGAACTCCTCCATTCCGTATGGTGTCCCCAGAATTCCCAGAATTCACAGACTGCACCGACCGCCGGGCCGTCCGCCCTTCCGATCGGCCCCGCCCCCGCCCCCGCCGCCGACCGGTTCGAGGAGGTTCTTGGGCGGGGCTTCACCCGCACCTTCCACGAGGGGTTCCTTGACCGGCCTCCGGATGGGGACTGGACGACCGGCGGCCATCCCGGCCGCGAGGGGGTTCCCCTCGGCACCGTGGTGGCGCGGCGGTCCGGCGGCCTGACCGAACTGGCCTGCCGCTTTCCCCCCCAGGCCGGAGACGGTGTAGCCTGGGTGGACGCCCAGGGGCACCGCCAGGGCGACCGGCTGACCTTCGTCGAAGGGGTGGCCGGCCGGCCGGGGCATTACCTGGTGCGCGGCCTGCCCGACGGCCTGCCGCCCCGCACCCCGGTCCAGCGCACGGCCTCCGGCGGCACCCCTGACTGGATGCGCGCCTGGCGCAAGGAATGGGAACGCGCCCCCGTCGACCTGTTCTGGTCAGGCCGGGAAGGCCAGCCTCTGGCCGTCGAGACCATTCTGCACGGCCGGGCGGTGCGCTTCACCTCGGCCGAGCCGCTGGCGCTCGCGGTCGGACGCGGTCTCGAAGCCGGGGTCCTGG
>CAZKPI010000018.1:2324-18066 GCA_964554555.1 uncultured bacterium | reverse complement strand
AGTTCGCCACCCTCGGCGAGCACTTCCGGGTGCGCCGCCAGGTCGTCTCCGCGCTCGGCCCCGGCCTGTTCATCCCCCTGACCGGTCTCAAGAAGCTCAAGCGATCCCTGGTCGATGCCCTCCTTCAAATGGAACGGCTTCCCCCTCCCCCCCCGGAACCCCGGGAATCGCAGGAATTTCAGGGACACATGACCAAATTCGAGAATGGGGTCATGTGTCCCCGAAGTTCCCCCCGAGATTCGCCTGCCCCGCCCTCCCCCCGGGTGTTCATCCGGGTCTGGAACCGCGCTTTTCCCTTTGTCCGCGATGTCCATCCTGACGTCTGGATCCTGCCGTTTGGCGAAACCGGGGAAACCCGCCTGCCGTTCCGGCCAGCCCCGGAGCGCGTGCGGTTCTGGCTGCCGCCGGTCCTCAATCGCCCCCAGCTCGAAGCCCTGGCGGCCGCGCTCGGTCCTCTGCCGCCCCAGGAGTTCCTCTGCCTGGGCTGGGAAGCCTTTGCCCTGGCCAGGGCCCTTCCCCAGCACCGGTTCCGGGTCGACTGGTGCTTCAATCTGGTCAACCGGCCGGCCGTCAGCGTGGTGGCCGGGCAGGGCCTGACCGCCACGGCCGGCCGCGAATGGCCGGCCGACAGCCCCCCCGCCGGACCGGGTCCCGTCTGGACCGTCGCCTGGAACCCGGTCGTCTCGTTCAGCCGTTTCCCCCTTCGCATCGACGCCCACGACCTGATCACCAACCCGCACCGCGACCGGTTCTTTCCGATAGATCTGGGGAACGGGGTTTCCGCCCTCTGCCTGGCCGAAAAACCGGCGTTCATGGCGCCCCCACCCGGCCTCGACCTGCAGATCGACGTGGCGGTGGCCCCCCGCGAGAATCCGGTGTCCATCGCCTCCGCCCTCGAGGAACTCCTGGAGTCCGTTCGTCCCCCGCCGGGCCGCGTTCCCCCCCGTTCCCCGGGTCGGGCCTGAAACAACCCCGCTTTCTGCAGACCCTCTGGCTCTGGCGGCTGGCACCAGCCCCTTTTTCCTCTCTCCGCCTCATTTGACCGTCTATGCTGTCACGCCGCCAGGAGGTGGTGCCGCCCCCCGCCCCTTCCCTCCATTTCTCCCCTTCTTCCCCCCTTCTCCTGCGCTCTTGCGGCATGTGATCGCCTGTCAGAGCCTTCCCTGCGGAAAGCCAAACACCCCCGCCGGGGCGGGGGTGTTTGGCTGGAACGCGGCCGGAGTCAGCTCTGCACGAACCCGTGGCCGGAGGGTTTCACGGTGAGGACGGGGCAGGGGGCCTTGCGGGCCACCTCGTAGGAGGTGCCGCCCAGCCAGGAGTCGACGAAGCCGGACTCGCCGTGGGCGCCGATGATGATCAGGTCGATCTCCTTCGCCCGGGCTTCCTCGATGATGGTCTCGAAGGTGATGCCGCCCTTGACGGAATGGGTGATGTCGAGCCCTTTGTAGGAATCGTTCGCGACGAGGGCGGTGAGCTTTTCGGAAGCTTCCTTTTCCCAGCGCTGGGCGGTGTGCAGAGGGTCTTCCAGGTTGCCGGGGTGCATGGTCTCCTCCTCGATCACATGCAGGAGGTGAATCCGGGCACCGAACTCGGCGGCGAAGCTGGCGGCGTACCGCAGGGCCAGCGGGGCGCTGTCAGAAAAATCGACGGGAACCAGGATCTTCTTGATGTTGATCATGGCGTCCCCCTACCGGATCCACCAGGGGGTGCGGCCGGCGGTCAGGATCTTGGTGTTCAGCCCGTCACCCTGGCTGATCCCGATCTGGCCGTCCTTTTCGAAGGCGACCCAGTTCTTGTCGGGCGACACCGAAGGGTACATGCCCATGATCAGGGGGCGCTGGAACTTCTTCTCGTGCAGGTCGAGATACTCGATCTCGTTCTCGCCGTGGCGGTTGGAGATGAAAGCCAGGTATTTGCCGTCCTTGGTGAAGACAGGGAAGGATTCATCGACGCCGGGGGTCTGGGTGAGGCGGATGATCCCCTGGGCCATCGTCGAGATCATGTACAGGTCGTTAGTGCCGTCCTCGACCAGGACCGAAACCGCGATCCATTCGCTGTCGGGCGACCAGTCGGCGGCGGTGACGCGCAGATTCTGGGAGATCTGCGTCGAGGTCTTGCTCTCGATGCTGTACACGTACAGTTCCGCCTTCATGTCACAGGTCGTGTAGATCAAAAACTTCCCGTTGGGGGAGAATCCCTCGAGGGCCACGCCTTCCAGGACCTTCTTGATCTTCTTGGCATCGCGGCTCAGCAGGTAGACTTCCGATTTCATGTCGGGGGTCTTGTTGGTGAAACCCATCCAGCCGCTGGTTTCGCATGACTTGGGGAACACGATGTTGAAATACGACGGGGTCAGCCGGGTCTTGCCGGTGCCGTCGGGATTGATGGTCGCCAGGTAGGTTTTTCCCGCCTCGGACGTGTCGACGAACAGGATCTTGCCGGTGGGGGTGGAGGCGGCGGCCGCGGCGGTTTCCTCGGCGGCGAGGGGGGAGACCAGCCAACCGGCGGCCAGCAACAGGATCAGGCAGAGGCATTGCGCAAAGACTCTCATCAACAAGCCCTTCCTTTCAGGGAAAAAGAATCAGGCGGGGTGTGAACCCCGCCCGCAGTATAAACCAATTTTGGGAGAACGCCAACCGTTTCCTTACGGGAACAGTTTCAGCAGGGGATCGAGGTACCCGACCTTCTTCTGGAGTTTGTCGATGGTCTTCTGCTGGTTCTTGATCTCTTCCATCAGTTCCTGGACCTGCTTGCCGTTGTCGGGGTTGTACTTGTCGAGCTTGGCCAGCTTGTCTTCCGCGGCTTTCTTGGCGGCGGCGGCCTTGTCGATGTCGGCCTTGATGGTCTTCACCTGGGCCTTGCCCTCGTCGTGGACCTTTTTGAACTCGCCCCAGGCCTTGGCCAGCCGTTCGCGGCAGGCGGCAACCTTCTTGGCGGCCGACTCGATGTTGTTGCCGAAGATGCCGAGGAACTTCTCGGTGTCGCCCTCGCGCACCTTCTCCTCGTAGAGCTCCTGGGCCTTGAGCAGTTCATACTGCAGGGTGTGGAGGCTGACCCCGAAGTCGACATACGGGCTGAAGTGCAGGTATTTGCCGTTCAGCTCGGAAGCCTTGCTGATGGCCGACAGGTATTCCTTTTCCTTGCCGAAGATGTTGGGCATCCCGATCTTGGCCAGGTCGGCCTCGTAGTTCTTCTGGGCAATGGGCTTGGCGGCTTCCTTGGCGGCCTTTTCCTTCTCGGCCTTTTCCTTCTCGGCCTTGGCCTTTTCGGCCTTTTCCTTTTCGGCCTTGGCCTTCTCGGCGGCTTCCTTGGCGGCCTTTTCCGCCGCCGCCTTTTCGGCCGCGGCCTTTTCCTTGGCGGCCTTGTCCTGGGCGGCCTTCTCGGCGGCGGCCTTGGCCTCGGCCTCCTTGGCGGCCTTCTCAGCCTCGGCCTTGGCCTTCTCGGCGGCCTCCTTGGCGGCCGCTTCGTTGGCCTTGGCGGCTTCGGCGTTGGTCATCGGCTTGCCGTCACGATTGACCAGCTTGACCTTCCCCTTCTCGATCACCCACCGATAGCCCTCGGGGGGGTTGAGATTCATCCATTCCTCTTCGGTGATGAAGCCCTTTTCGATCATCAGCCGGACGGTCTGGGTATTCAGCTCGGTCAGGGTCTTGCCCTGGGACAGCAGGGCCATGTTCATGCGATTGACCGCATCCTGCAGTTTCGCAATCTTCTGTTCGACCGTCAGCGGCGCCACCGTGGGCGGCTTGGCGGGCTGGGTGGTGGTGGTACCGCCGGGGGCGGCGGCAGTCGTGCCGCTCGTGCTGGAACTGTCCGTCGTGGAGGGGCTGGCGGAGGTGCTGGCGGTGTCGGCCTCACCCTCGACCGGAATGATGAGCTCCCAGCCGTCGAGAATCAGGTCAGGGTTCTTCAGCAGGCCGGGATACTTCTTGGCGTTGGCCTTCACGATCTCCCAGTAGCGGGCGCCGTCACCGAGATATTTCTTGGCCAGGCCCCACAGGGTGTCGCCCGGTTTGACGGTGACCTTTTCGATCTTGGGCTCCTTTTTGGGAGCGGGCGTCGTGGGGGCCGTGGGTTCCGTCGGGGCAACCGCCTCAGGGGGAGGAGCGGTTTCCGTCGTGTCTGAGGTGCTCACTTCCTTGGGGGAGATGACCACGTCGTCCGCGTCCTCCAGGAAGGCCTGGGCAGGCACCTGGACCAGGAGGCAGAACACCACGAGAACCAGGAACATCGCGCGTCGCATATCCTTCACCTCACGTGCAGATGATGTCCAAATTACCATTATTATACTCATTATACGGGGGGGCAGGGAAAAAGTTTCCGGAATGGTGTACCCTTCCGGATGGACCGACCGGATGGACCGACCGGGAGTGGCCCGCCTGGAGGTCAGGGGCGGGCCGGGCCGGCCGGCGACCGCCTGCCCCGCTCCCCGCCTTCGGTTCCGGGCCCCCTCGCCAACCCCGCCGGCACGATGTCGGCCCGCCCCTGCCGACTGCCCCCGGCGGGCACGGTCGGGATGCCCCTCCGGGGCCGCCTCCCGCCGGTCTGCCGCCAGCGGATGTTCGCCCAAGCAACGCCGATCCGGGTGGTTCAGGAAGGTTTCCCCCGTCCGGGAAAATGTGCTATCGTGGGGCGACTCGACAACAGGAGGAACCTGACTATGTGGCCGCGATGGGTTCGTGGGATCATCACCTTGTGGGTGGCGTTCGACAGCCGGAACCGCCAAGGTCTTGACCTGTTCTGGGTGCTGGTACTGCTCCTGCTCGGCCCCCTGCTCCTGCCCTTCTACCTGGCCGCCCGCCCCCTGCTCAAGGGTGAGTCGCGGCGCGGCGGGTTCCTCTGGAACGCCTTCTGGAACTTCGAGAAGCTGTTTTCCACCCTCGCCGGCCTGGCCACCTGCGCGGTCTTCCTCGAAAACATGATGGAATCGGAAAACCGCGACCTGGCGGTGGTCAAGCGCGCCGAGATCAAAGCCGGCACCCTGCTCGGGGTCGTCGCCATCGTGGTCGTCTTTGTCCTCGAACGTCTGGGGTTCGACTGGTTCCGGCAGGCCTTCGAATCTGACATGCCGGAAGAAAAGGGCGGCTGACCTCTCCCCGCCGCCTCCCCTCGTCCTTCCGGTCCCGGCATCGCCGTGCCGGGGTTTGGTCGCGGCTTGCAGGACGAACGGCGGCTTGGTTCATGATCCTGGCGCACCGATTCCAGACAGGTTTGCCCACGGACCTGCCTTCGGGGTCTCCCTGGCCCCCGCCGGGGCGGGACGGGGTTCTGCGGCCTGCCTGGCGCTGGCGGGTTGCGCCGGGGCGGCAGGGTCGGGTAAGATCGGGGCATGCGCATCCGCTGTGATGGCCGCCGGGGCCCGACCGACTCGAGGCTGGAAGGGCTTCCCCTTTGCCGCCCTGGCTGGCGGCGTGAACCGCCAGCCTCCCGTTCCCCCGGCCGGGCAACGCGAATGGCCTTGGCCCTGGGCCTCGTGCTGGTGCTGGCCCTGGCCCTGTCTGGCCCGGCGCCGGCCGCCCAGCCCCTCGGCCCGGAACAACCTCCGTCCGGCCCGGGGGGGGCGGAGTATCGGCATGCCGGGTTCGTCCAGAAGGAGTTCGGCGCCTACGAAGAGCGCACCCTGCTGTTCGAGCCGGTCGGCCCGCGGCCGGCCAGCGCCCCGGTGGTCATCTTCCTGCATGGGTGGGCCACCTCCGACCCGGGCTATCACGCGGGCTGGATCGAGCACCTCTGCCGCCGCGGCTGGGTGGTCGTCTACCCGCTCTACCAGGGAACCGGCGAACATTCCTCGCGTTTCACCATCAACGCCATCCGCAGTGTCAAGGAGGCTTTCCGCCGCCTCTACGCCGAGACCGACCTCCAGCCCGACCGGGAGCGGGTGGCGGTCATCGGCCACGAGGTGGGGGCGGTCATGGCCGCGAACCTGGCCGCCGCCGCCCGGTATTTCAAACTGCCGGTGCCGAAAGTGGTCATGGTCCTGCACCCTTCCCGCCATGCCAATGCCGGGGCCGGCCTCAACACCGGCGTTGAGCTCTACGACCTCTCCGGGATCCCCGCCGGCACCCTGCTGATGACCGTCGTCGGCGACGAGGACCCCGATTCCTGCGAACTGGCCCAGGAGATGTTCTACCTCGCCGACAACCTCGCCGCCCGGGACAAGGCCTTCGTCACCTTCCTCTCTGACATGCGCGGGAAGCCGCCCCTGGTGGCGGACCGGCATGCCGTGCTGTCGCCCAAGGAACCCCGCTACGAGCGCGAGGTCGAACGCCGCCGGTTCGAATACCTCCAGACCTTCCGGGCCCGCCGCCTGAGCCGCTGGACCCGGTGCCGCGGCCTCGACGCGATGGACTGGTACGGCACCTTCCGCCTGTTCGACAGCCTGTGCGACGTGGCCTTCCGCGGCGAGCCCCGCGCGCCCGTCCTGGAAGACACCGACGCCGGGCGGTTCATGGGGGTCTGGAGCGACGGGGTTCCCGTCAAGGGCCTGCTTTCCACGCACCGGCCCTGACCGGCCCCGGCGGTGTCACTCCGGCCGGAGGCCGAGGGTGGTCAGGGCGGCGGTGAGTTCGTCGGGGTTGCTCCAGAGCAGGAAGGCCGGGCCGGCGGCGGGAAGGGAGGCGGCCAGCGCGGCGAGGCGGGGGCGGTCCTGCCCCTCGCGGCCGGGGACCTGCCGGATGATGATGGCCCTGACCGTGCCGGGAGCCGCCGTACGGGCGAACTCGAGGTAGATCTCGGGGTCCCGTTCCCCGCTGTCGCCCAGCAGAAGGAACGGCAGGCCGGGGTAGGCCGCGGCCAGGCGGCGCAGCCACTTCAGCTTGTGGACGGCCGGGTCGGTGCCGTCGCTGGTGAGCGTGTGCTTGATGCAGAGGACCCCTGCCGGGAACCCGTGGTGGTCGAGGAACGCCTCGAGCGAGCGGGCCATGGCGGCAGGTGAGCAGGAGAGGTAGACCACCAGCGGAGTGCCCAGGGGATGGGCCCCCGCCGCGAGGAATCGGTAGGCGGCGGGGGTGCCCGGCACCGCCTCTCGGTTTTCGGCCTTCCGGAACAGGGAGTTGAACACCATCCGCGCGCGCCTGGTCACCTCGGTGATTTGGATGGTGTCGTCGATGTCGCTGACCAGCAGGAACCGGGGCGGGGGGGGAAGGGCGAGGTCGCGGGTCCAGAGGGTGGTCGCGGGGGTGGTGGTCGGGTCGAGGACGGCCAGGGTGGCGGTGCCCGTCCAGGCCGGCACCGTGACGGCGAAGGCTCCGTCGCTGTCGAGGGTCACCGGCAGGCTGGCCGGGCCGACCTGCAGAACGACCGGGGCCGCGGCCGCCGGGGTCGCCAGCAGGCCGCGGACACGGTCGCGGCGGCGCGTGCCGGGGCGGGGTTTGCCCTGGTTCACATACCCCTCGAGAAGGACCTTGCCGCCCTCGAGGTGGGGAAGGAGATGCACGGCCGGGCAGTCGAGGGCGCGGGCGGGGACGACCGCCCCGAGCAGGAAGACCAGGGTCAGCACGGGAGCGAGCAGGTGGTGGCCCACCGGGCCGGGGCAGGCGGGAAGGGACGGCATCATGGGGCCTCCGAAGAAATCTCGTTGCCATCGGCGCCCGGGCCGGGTGAATCGCGGGTTTCCCGGGCCGGCCGCCGGTTCGGCCAGGCGGCGGCGAAGGGGTTGCCTGCCTGGAAACGAACCTTTCCGGCATTGTACGGTGCGGGCCGGGGAGAGTCAAAGGCGCTCTTCCCAAGGCGGGCCGGTTGGGCTACCATAGGGCCCATGCGAACCGCCCTGTTGTGCGTGATCCTTCTGTTGTTGGGCATCATCATCGGCGTGGACAGCGTCCGGTCCGGGCCGCCGCCCGGCTTCCCGCCGGCCGGAGAGATCCGGGCGCTGATCCGGCAGAGACAGCCGCACGTGTTCCTGGGGGAACTGGCGGACGCCATGTCGGCCATGACCCTGGACGGCGCGGACCTGCGGGCCCTGCTGGCCCTCCTCGACCAGAGGGGTGTCCAGGAAACCTCCGCCGAGGCGGCCACGGTCGAGGCCATCCGCGGGATCATCCTGCTCGAGAACGGCCATCCCGCCGCCGCCATGGCGCGGCTGGGCCGCGCCCTGCGCGACAGCGACGATCGCGACGAACGGGTCGCCATCCTCCAGCAGTTGTTCCAGGCCGCCTGGAATGCCGACCGGGAGGACGAGTTCCGGCGTCTCACCTCCGACACCGTTCTGCTGAAGGAGTTCCCCGGCGAGCTGGAATTCTATCTGAAGGCCCTGGCCGGCCGCCGCCTCGGCCCCCCGGTCAAGCGGCAGGTGAAAATGGCCATGGGCTGGCTGATCCTGGTGCTGGTGCCATGGTTCATCGGGGAATGGCGCGTGCGGCGGTGGCGCCAGCAGTTCCCGGCCGGCAGTGACCGCCAAGGGCCGTATTTCGCCTTTGCCCGCACGCCGGTGGCGGCCATCACCAGCCTCATGTCGGCCGCCCTGGCCCTGGCCCTCAACCTCCCCGGCGGCCTTGGCTTCGCGAGGGGGTTCTGGCCCGGCGTGGTCCACCTGGCGGCCGCCTACCTGCTGGCGGGCTGGCCGGTCTTCCGCCTCGATCGCGAGGTCCGGGGCACCACCTGGTCCTATGCCGCCTGGCTGAGGAATGTGACGGGCATGGCGGCGGTCAACGCCATCCTGCTCGTCGTGCCGGTCGCCGCCTGGTTCATCCTGCGGACGATGACGGCGGGCCTGCCCCTGTGGCCGGTCACCTGGCCGCTGGGGGTGGGCCTCGGCTTTCCCGCCCTGTGCGGGGCCCTGTCCCTGCTCTATCCGCTGGCGGTGCCGTGGCTCCTGCCGATGCGCCGCGTTCCCGCCGACCAGCGTCCGGACTGGGCCGCCGGCCTGGCGGTCCCCCTCTACCGCTGGCACACCGACGGGGGAAGGGTCTTCAACGCCCTGGCCTTCGGCTACCTGACTCCGACCCAGGCCGTCGCGGTCACCAGCTGTATCGCCGACGAATTCCCCCCCGCCGCCCTGCGGGCCATCCTCGAACACGAAAAGGGCCACCTCGCCCGCGGCCACCTGTTCACCTACTTCCTCCTGCTGTTGGCGGCCTCGCTGGTCGGCGGCGTGTATGCCGTGACCTGGCCCCTGCAGGTCCAGCGCTGGCTGATGGTCGGCCCGACGCCCAACCAGCTGGTCTGGTTCCTGATCGTGATCCTCGCGGTCACCGGCGGGTTCCGGCGGCTGGCCCGGGAATACGAGGCCGAGGCCGACGCCAGCGCCGCGGCCGCCGTGGGCCGGGAGACCTACCTGCAGGCCCTGACCGATCTGAACCTGGCCAACTTCCTGCCCGAGCGGGTGCGGTCGGGCGAGGAACCGCTGGGGGTCCACTCGCCCCTGCAGGAGCGCAAGCGGCGCCTGCGGGTCGCTGACGGAGACTACTTCGAGACGGGCCGTCCCCCTGCCCCGGCCATCCTGGTCGCCCTCTGGCGCAGTCGGCTGGCCCTCGACTGGAAAGCCGGCCAGGCCGAGGCCGAGCACCTCTGCGCGCTCGATTACCACCTCACCGCCGCCGACCCCGCCGGCCGGTTGAAGGAACTCGCCGCCCGGCATGCCGAGTTCGGGGCCGAGGCCCTGGTGCGCTCTGACGGCGCCGGTCTCGAGATCCTGGCCTGCGCCCAGAAGGCGTGCGCGCGCCGGGCCGACCCTCAACTGCCCGCCGACCGGATCTGCCTGCTGTGCAGTGCCGGCATGCAGGCGGCCCTGCACGAACCGGGCCTGGTCTGGACGGCCGCCCCCCACGGCTGTCGCCTGCTCCGCTCCGGGAGGACGCCCGGGTAAGGCCCGAAAAGCGGCTCCCCCGCCCGGGGGCGGGGGAGGGAAGGGCGTGGGGCGCGCAGGTCAGGCGACGGCGGCCAGCGACTCCTGCTTTTCGGAATAGCGTTCCAGCGCCAGCCGGATCAGCCGGTCGACGAGCTCGGAATACCCGATGCCGGTGGCTTCCCACAGCTTCGGATACATGCTGATCGAGGTGAAGCCGGGGATGGTGTTGACCTCGTTGAGGATCAGCCGGCCGGTCGACCGCTCCTGGAAGAAATCGACCCGGGCCATGCCGGCCCCGTCGACCGCCTTGAAGGCGCGCACCGCCAGGGCGCGGATCTCCTCGGTCTTGTCGGGCGGCAGGTCGGCGGGGATGTGCAGGTCGGATTTGTTGTCGATGTACTTGGCGTTGTAGTCGTAGAACTCGTTGCAGGGAACGATCTCGCCGGGCACCGAGGCGATCGGGTCGTCGTTGCCCAGCACCGAGACCTCGAGTTCGCGGCCGTCGATGAACTCCTCGACCAGCACCTTGCGGTCGTACTTCGCGGCCAGGTGCAGGGCCTTGACCAGTTCCCCGCGATCGTGCGCCTTCGAAACGCCGACCGAAGAGCCGCTGTTGACCGGCTTGACGAAGCAGGGATAGGTGAACTGCGCCTCGAGCTCCGCCACCACCGCGGTGGTGCGGGTCTTGATGTCCCGGCGCAGGACTTCGCGGAAATCGCCGATGGGCAGGCCGGCATCGCGGAACACGCGCTTGGCGGCCGTCTTGTCCATGCCCAGGGCCGAGGCCAGCACGCCGCATCCGACGTAGGGAATGTCGGCCATCTCCAGCAGGCCCTGCAGGGTGCCGTCCTCCCCGTACGTGCCGTGGACGACGGGGAACAGGACGTCGAGCTTGACGCGGTCGGTGGGCCGGGTCTTCTCGAGCAGAACCAGCCCGCGGTGGGAGGGGTCCCCGATCAGGCCGGTCTGGCCCATGGCGGGGGCCGCCTGGCCGGCCGCCGCCTTCTTCCCGTCGGCCGTCTGGCCCTCGAGCTGGCGGGGGCCGTCGGGTTCGGGCAGGAAGCCCTTGGGATCGGCCCCGACCAGCCAGGTCCCGCGTTTCGAGATGCCGATCGGGATGACGTCGTACTTGTGCGGATCCAACGCCTTGATGATCGACTGGGCCGAGACCAGCGACACTTCGTGTTCGCCGGAACGGCCGCCGAAGATGACGCCGACGGTGATTTTCAGGGGGGAATTCATGGCATGCCTCCTCGTGGCCCGGATATCTGTTCTAGCTATCGGCAGGCCGCGGCGGGAACCTTACCGCCGGCCCGGCGGCGCGCTCTGGTGGCCGGACGGCCGGGGTCATGATAGCATACCATCCGATGGAACCGAAGACCTCCAGAGCAAACGCCCACCTGACCCCTGCCTTGGCAGAAGAGACGCTCGGTCGGGAGGGTCCGCGACGCGGGCGGGCGCCCTGCCGAACGCGGAGCGTTCGGCAGGCAGGCAACAGGGGTTCAGAGGCCTTTGGCCCCTGGCCAGGAGGTCGGGAGGAGCGGAGCTCCTCCCGCTCTGAACACGGTTCCAAGGTTTGCGTTTGCCCTGCAAAGACCCCCGGGCGAGGGGGCCGGCCTGCCGTCCGCCGGCCCGGCCGGCTGTTCTCCCCGCTTCCCGCCGCCCCCCTGGCCGGAAAGAAACGATGAACCGCCCCCTGGCGGTTGTCGCCGAGGGCGGGGTGATGCTGGCCCTGGGGCTGGCCCTCGGTCAGGTGCGGCTCTTCCAACTGCCCAGCGGAGGGTCGATCTCGCTGGGGGTCCTGCCGGTGATGGTGCTGGCCGGCCGGCGGGGCTGGCGGGTCGGGGTCGGGGTCGGGGCCCTGCTCGGACTGGCCTCGGCCGCACTCAAGCCCGTCGTGGTGCATCCGGTGCAGTTCGGGCTGGACTACCTCCTGGCCTACGCCAGCCTGGGTCTGGCCGGCATCCTGGCCTGGACGACCCCCGGGCGGGCGGCGGCGGCGACCCTGCTGGCCAGCCTGGCCCGCCTGGCTTGCCACGTTGTGGCCGGGGCGGTCTGGTTCGCCGGCCCCGCCCTTTCCTGGCACGGGGCGCTCTGGGCAGGGTTCGCCTACAATATTCTCCATGTCGGGCCCGAAGGCCTGATCTGCGCAGGAATCGCCGCCATGCTGGCGGCCGACCACCCTGCCCTGGTTGCCCCCCAGGGCCCGGACGGGCCGCCGCCGGGATCGGAAAGACCGGTTTCCGGCCCCTGACCGCCCCCAGCCCGCGGCGGGAGGAGGAGGGGGGCGGCTGTCCAGCGGATCGTGGTCAGGGGCGGGGGCCCCTCCCGGCGGTACCCGGCGGGGATCCGGTCAATGACGGCACCCGGGCGGCAAAGGCCTGTCGGTGGTTCCCGGCCCTGGGACAGCAGGAGATTCGGCCCGGAGGGGTCCTCCCTGCGGTCCGGCGGCGCGGCCTGCCGACGGCCGGGACCGGCGGGGGAGGAGAGGCAGGAAAAAACCCCGCCACCGCGCTCCGGGGGAACGCGGTGGCGGTGGGTGACGCGGAAAGGGAAGCCGGGTCAGCCGGGCATCTGCGCCGCCTGAGTGCCGAGACAGCGGGTGCAGATGTACCCCTTCATCATCTTGCCGCGGAACATGATGCGCTTCCGCTGGAGGTTGATGCTCCAGCGGCGCTTGCTCCGGCGGTGGGAATGGCTCAGCTGGTAGAAGGTCTGGGGACCGCGCTCGCAGATCATGCAGATTCGTGACATGGTTCAGTTCCTCCGGTCAAAAAGCAAAGTGAGTGTTCATGATAGCAGAATCGGGGCTTCCGTGCAAGGTGTCACGCGGCAGAAATGTACCCTGCCTCCCGGAACGGGTGGTACGGCCCCTTGGCGGTGCGCGAAACTCGTGTTTCGCGCCGCCATCCGTGACGGCCAAGGGGCACTTCCCGCCTCCTGTTCCTGGCGGTCGGTTCCTGGCCGGGGTTGCCGCCAGCCCCGCTGTCGGGCGCCTGTGCCTTCCCGTCGTCCGGGGTGTCCCTTCCCCCCATTCGGCGGGCACCCCGCCGCACCGGTCCGGCGCGGGCGGGAACGAGCGGCCTGTCACAGTCGAATTCAGACCCGACAGGGGTTGGGAGGGCGCTCGGCTGACGATACCCACCACTTTCTATGGCAAGTTCGATCATGACAGCAGAGGACTAGAGGTCCTGGATGGCGGCCCCCTGGTAGGCCAGATGCTCTCTGGCCTGCGCCATGAGGGAGGCCAGGTGGCGGAAGACCTCCCGGACCTCGCCGTTCGGGGCGGCGTCGGCCCCCTGCCGGAACCTCTCCTGCAGGGCGGCCACGAACCCCGTGGCGATCGCGACGAGACGCTCCGGCGTCATGGCGGGGTCGGCGGCGGCCTCCCCCTCGAGCTGTCGTCGGGCGCCGCTCTCGGCGGGCAGACGAAGCCAGGTGGCCAATACGTCCCGGCCGATCCCGGCTTCGAACTCCCGCATGCCTTTCTCGACCGAGGCGGTGTGGGTGCGGCAATAGGCGAGAAGCATCCCGGTCCGTTCCTGGAGGGCGATGGGCTGGAGGGCCTCGCAAAAAGCGCCGAAGGCGAGCAGGTCCTGTCTGGACTGGGTGATGATCTCCCCGACCGTCTGTCCGCTCACGGCATTGCTCCTTGTCCGGTTACTGGATGCGCGTCATTCGCGGCATCCGGCCATTCTGCTGGTTCCAGAGAAAGGATACCCCATTGTGAGGCAGAGAGGTGTCCAAGGCAACGGGAAAAGCCCCTGATGCCGCGGCGCCGGGTTGGAAAGCCCTGGGCCGGCCGCGGACACCAACGGCCCCTGGCGCGGTCAGAACCGGTCGTAGAAGATGTCCTCCTTTCGGATGCCCTTGGCCTCGACGATGGGCAGGAGGGCATCGATCATGATCGGGGGCCCGCACAGGTAGGCCTCGGCGGGTTCGCCGGCCGGAAACACTTCCGCAAACACCCGGGTGATGAACCCGCGGCGGCCGGTCCAGGCGCCGCCGCCGGTGTCCTCGGAGAGGGCGGGCACGTAGTGGAAGCGGGGGTTGCGGCGGGCGGCCTCGAGAAACTCCTGGTGGTAATACAGCAGGGGCAGGGTGCGGGCCCCGTAGAACAGCCAGACGTGCCTTTCTGAGCCGGTGGCGGCCAGGTACCGGATGATCGAGTTGAGCGGGGCCAGCCCGACCCCGCCGGCGATGCAGACCACCGTGCGGCTGGTCTCCTCGCGGAGAAAGAACTCGCCGTAGGGTCCCGACAGCGTCAGGCGGTCCCCGACCCGCAGGGAATGCAGATAGGTGCTCATGATGCCGTTCTCCACCCGCCGGACGTGCAGTTCGATCCGGCCGGTCTCGTGCGGGGAACTGGCCACCGAGTAGCCGCGGCAGACCGGGTCCTCCCCGGGCCGCGTGAGGGTGAGCTGGACGTACTGCCCGGGCCGGAAGGCCATGGCCGCCGGTTCCACCAGCCGGAAGGTGATCTTTCTGATCAGGTCGGTCAGGGCCTCGACGTGTTCGACCACGGTCTCGTACTCCTGCACAGCCAAAAACGCCGCGGGGATCTCGACCGTGAGATCGCGCCGGACCCGCACCTGGCAGGCGAGCCGCACCCCGTCGCGGATCTCGGCCGGCGTCAGGACCAGCTGTTCGGTGGGCAGGACCGGGCCGCCCCCTTCCCGCACCTTCACCTTGCAGTAGCCGCAGGTGCCGCGCCCGCCGCAGGCCGACGGCACGAAGACCTTGCCGGTAAACAGGCTGAGGATGAGGGAACGGCCGCCCTGGACGGTGATCTCCCGGCCGCCGGCGAGGCGGATCGTGCGCGGGCCGAAACGGCCGAGCCAGCGCCGGCTGACCAGCAGAAGCAGGCACAGGGCGAGGACGAGGCCGTTCATGGCCAGGAGCGCGTATACCAGCGTGGTGAGCATGCCGCCTCCCCCGGCTTACTGGCCGGCCATGCCGGCCATGCCGGCGAAGCCGGAGAAGGCCATGGCCAGCAGGCCCGCCAGGAGGAGGGCGGTTCCCACCTCGCCCAGGTTCTTCGGCGGCCGGCAGAAGGCCAGGTGGTGCCGGAGGCCGGCCAACAGAAGGATGGCGAGCATCCAGCCCAGGCCCGTGGCGAGCGAGAAGACGACCGTTTCCCAGAAGCGGTACTGGCGCTGGACCATGAAGAGCGAGGCGGCGAGCACGGTGCAGTTGACGGTGATGAGGGGCAGGAAGATGCCGAATGCCTCGTAGAGGGCGGGGAAATGGCGGTCGATGAACAGCTCCAGGAACTGGACGATGGCCGCGATGGTCAGGATGAAGACCAAAAACTGCAGGTATTCCAGGCCCAGCGGCACCAGCAGGAACCGGTTCACCAGCCAGTTGACCGTCGCGGTCAGGGTGGTCACGAAGGTCACCGCCACCCCCATGCCGCCGGCCACCCGCGTGTCCTTCGACAGGGCCAGGAAGGCGCACATGCCGATGAACCAGGCCAGGGCGATGTTGTCGACGAGGCCGGCCGACAGGAAGATGCCCGCCAGCCGCGACCAGTCGCCCACCGCGAAGGCGCCGGCGGCGATCGTGGCGGAGGCCGCCTGGACGGGGTTCATTCCCCGCCCCCGGCGCGGCGGTCGCGGAGGGTGTTGACCAGCAGAAGGAGGGCGGCCAGGCCCAGGAAGGCTCCCGGCGGCGCGGCCAGCAGGCCGCACTTCCCGTAGGCGGCCGGCATGACGGGGTAGCCGCCCAGGGTGCCCAGGCCCAGGGGCTCCCGGACGAGGGCGAGGGCGAGCATGACGAGCCCGTAGCCGGTGCAGGCGCCGGCGGCGTCGAGGGCGGCGGGGAGGGGCGGGTTGGTCATGGCGAAGGCCTCGGCCCGTCCCATGACGAGGCAGTTGGTGATGATCAGCCCCACGTAGGGGCCCAGTTCCCGCGAGGAGGCGGGCAGGACGAGGCGAAGGGCCCGGTCGAACACGA
>CAZKPI010000018.1:0-2314 GCA_964554555.1 uncultured bacterium | reverse complement strand
GGATGACGAGGGTGGAGGCGACCAGCATTTCCGCCATCAGGCGGTAGGAGCCGGGGATCCGGTGGCGGAGCAGGGAGACCGCGACCGAGGTGAGGACGCTGGCGAACAGCACCCCCAGGAACATGACCAGGGTGTTGCGGACCGTGGTCGTGACGGCGAGGGCGGAGCAGATGCCCAGCACCATGGTGAAGATGGGGTTCCGCGTCCAGAGTCCCTCGCGGAAGATCGTCCCGGGCCGGGTGTCAGGGGCGCGCATGCGGGCTCCTTCCGGCGCGGCGGTCCATGATCCGCTCATCGGCCATCGCCCGCCGCGCCGGGGGCGTGCGGTCGGGGCGGCCCGGGGACCGTCGAAGCGCTCCCCGGGCTGAACCGGGTGCCAGGGCGGCGCCCCGTCGGCCAGCCATGCCCCGGATCATCGTTCTTTCTCCCGCTCCCATGGGCCCCGCGGTCAGTTCCGGCGCCGGGAGAGGGTTTCCCCGGCCTGCCGGATGCGGGAAATGGCGCTGTTGACGATCTGCTCGACCGTGCGCGAGGACCGGGTGGCCCCGGTGATGCCCTCGAATTCCCCCTCCCCGGACGGGCCGCCGCCCTTCCCCGCCCGCACGCCCGCGGGCGCGCGCAGGCCGCGGAACTGGGCGAGGAACCGCTCCTCCCCGATGCGGCCGCCGAGGCCGGGGGTCTCATGGTGTTCCATCACGTCGAGACCGAGGACCTCGCCGCGGGCGAGGTCATACGCCACGAGCAGGACCATCCTCCCCCACGGGCTGGCCCCCTCTTCGAGCCGGACCACCACCGCGGGGCGGCGGCGCGAGACGGCGAACGGGCCAGGCTGGCCGTCGATCGTGACGAGGTCGAAGGCCCGCTCGAAGGCGGCGCGCGGGTCCTCGCCGGCGGCCCGGGCGTCGGCCAGGCCAGGCAGGAGGGCCAGGGTGCCGCGCATGAGCACCGGGTCGGCCGCGGCCTGCCGCCGGTAGAGGGCTTCGACGCCGGTCAGCAGGATGGTGCAGACGCTGGTCAGTACGAGCATGAACCACAGGTCGCGCCGGGCGCGGCTCATTGGGCGGGCTCCCGGCGGCCGTAGAGCCGTTCCCCGACCACCTGGTCGATCAGCGGGGAGCATCCGGCCGACAACAGCAGGGCGAACCAGACGCCTTCCCCATGGGTGGAAAACCCGCGGATCACCACGGTGAGCAGGCCGAACAGGGCCCCGCCCAGCCGGCGCCCTTCCGGGGTGCGGGGGAGGGCGGAGGGCTCGGACGGCACGACGACGGCCAGGGCCAGCAGGAACCCGCCGCTCATGAGCTGGCGCAGGGGCGGCAGGACCCGGGCCGGGAAGCAGTGATGGCCAAGCGCGGCGGCCAGGACAGCGGCCAGCAGGGCGGGCAGTCCGAAACGGGGGTCGAGGAACCCCGTCGCCAGCATGGCCGGCACCAGGAGGGCCAGGTAGCCGGCGGCGGCGCCAAGGGGCTCCGGCCCCTCGCCGGTCAGGGGGGCAGGGAGGGAGGGGCCGTCGGCCTCGCGCGGCGCGGGCCGGGACGGGCTGGAGAGGTCAGCGGCCGGCCGCGGTTCGGGGAGCGGGCGTCCGGGTGCCGGTGCGGCGGGAGCGGCCTGGGGGAAGCCCATGGCGGGCCCGTCGAACGGCCGGCTGACCTGGCCGGAGGGGACCGGGTAGCTGAGGGTCAGGAAGACGACGGCGGTGGCGGCCACGGGAAACAGGGTGCGCCCGAACCCGCCCAGGAAGTGCATGGCGAAGACCAGGGCGAAGGCCAGGCCGACCGGGGCCTGCCAGAGGGGCAGGCCGGCAGGCAACAGCAGGGGAAGGACGAGCCAGACCGTCCAGGACCAGCGCGGGGCGGGGTCCTGCCGCAGACGGAAGGCCAGGCAGTCGACCAGGGCCCCCGTCAGCACCGAGAGGCCCAGGATGGCCAGCACCCGCAGTCCGTACCGCCCCGCCGCCCCCGCGTAGACGGGGAGGACCGCCAGGAGCACGGCCCATGGGTACCGGGCGAGACGCCGCCGTGGTTCAGGTCGGTTGGGCATCACCGCGGTTTCCGGGAGCAGGCACGGGGGCGGACTGGGGGGGCGGCCGGGGGGCGGGCCCGGAAGCGGGCGTGGGATCTGCGGGGGCCAGCCGCTCCCTGGCGGCGCCGATGACCTGGGCCAGGGGCAGGCCGACCGGGCAGGCTTCGGAACAGCGCCCGCAACCGGTGCAGTCAGCCGCCCGATAGACGGCCAGCCGGTCGCCGAACCCGGCCCGGGCGAAATGAAAGAGATGGTTGGCCAGCAGTCCGACGGGGCAGGCGGTCACGCAGTC
>CAZKPI010000017.1:8753-22125 GCA_964554555.1 uncultured bacterium | reverse complement strand
CGGCCCCCCCGCCCGCCGCCGCGCGATGGCCGGTTCCTCATGAGTAGGCCAGGCGGGGGCGCGGCCGCGCCACCCGCGGCCCGCGCGCGCCGGAAAGGGGCGGCTCCCCCCTGGCTGTTCATGGTCGTGTTCCTGGGGCTTCTCGTCGTCTTCTTCGGGGCCCTGGCCAAGAAGTGGGCTCTGGCGTCCGCCCCCCGAGACTGGGTGCTGACCGAAACGGGCTCCTCCGGCTCCGAACCCGGGCGGGGCGGGCGGATGAACTTCCTGGTCATGGGCATCGACTCGGTCGAGGGCACCCACCGCACCGACACCATGTTCCTGCTCGGCGTGGACCCTGCCGGGAAGAAGGTGGCGATCATGTCCATCCCCCGCGACACCAGGGTGGTGATCAACGGCACCGGCCGCAAGATCAACGAGGTGATGGCCCGCTACGGCGAGTACGTGCTCCGCTCGATGATCGAGAACCTCATGGAGATCCGCATCAACCGGTCGGTCAAGATCGACTTCCAGGGCTTCGTCAAGGTCATCGACCTGATGGGCGGGGTGGATATCGACATCGAGCACCCCATGCACTACGACGACAACTGGGGCAAGCTCCACATCCACTTCGACAAGGGGCCCGCCCATCTCGACGGCCAGAAGGCCCTCGAATACGTGCGGTTCCGGGGGGACCCCAGCGCCGACCTCGGCCGGATCAAGCGGCAGCAGCGCTTCCTGACCGCCGTGGTGAACAAACTGCAGACCCCCGCCATGGTGGTGCGCCTGCCCGGCATCATCGCCGAAGCCCTGGGCCACGTGGAGACCGATCTGTCGCTGGCCGAGGCCCTCGACCTGGCCAAGGCCCTTCACGGCGGCGGGATCAGCCTGCAGACCATGTCCCTGCCAGGGGAAGCCCGCTACATCGACAAGATCAGCTTCTTCCTCCCCTACAAGGACGAAGCCCTGCGCATCGGCGCCAAATACTATTCCAACCTCCTGGTGATGGAACTGGACGCCGCTTTCACCGTGGCGTCCGCCCCGGTCGCCTCAGACCAGGAGCCCCTGCCCGCCAGCGGCCCGGGGACCCCATGAAAGCCGACCTGTTCACCTTCGACCTGCCGCCCGGCCTGATCGCCCAGGTGCCCGCCCCCTCCCGTCCGGCTTCCCGCCTGCTCGTCCTCGACCGGGCCTCGGGAGAACTGGCCCACCGGACGTTCGCCGACCTGGCCGGCCTGATCCCCCCTGGCGATCTGCTGATCGTCAACCGGTCGCGGGTCGTCCCCGCCCGTCTGTTCACCCTGGCGGAGGAGGGGCGGAAGCCTGCCGAGATCCTGTTCGTCGAAGACCTCGGCCAGGGCTGTTGTACGGCCATGGTCCGGCCGGGACGCCGCTTCCGCCCGGGGGCCCGCCATCCCCTGCCGGGAGGCGCGGCCGCCGCCGTCCTGGAGGTCCGGCCGGACGGACTGCGGGTCCTGCGCATCGAGGGGGCGTCCGACAGCCTCGAGGTGTTCCGTCGGCATGGGGAGATGCCCCTGCCCCCCTACATCACCTCGCGGGAGAGCCCTGCCGACCGCTACCAGACCGTCTTCGCCCGCGAGGAGGGCTCGGTGGCGGCCCCCACCGCGGGCCTGCATTTCGACGGCCCCCTCCTCGACCGCCTGCGCGAGCGCGGCGTCGTGATCGGGGAGATCCTTCTGCACGTCGGTCCCGGCACCTTCAAGCCGATCGAGACCGCGGAGATCGAGGACCACGTCATGCACGCCGAGCGGTTCCGCATCGAGCCCGACCTCGCCGCCGCCTTCGCGGCCGCCAGGGCCCGGGGGGGGAAGGTCTGGGCCTGCGGCACCACCACCGTGCGCGCCCTCGAATCGGCCATCCGGCCGGACGGAACCCTGGCCGCCGGGTGGCAGGAGACCCGGATCTTTTTGCGGCCCGGCCATGTGTTTCGGGCGGTTGACCACCTGATCACCAATTTCCACCTGCCGCGGTCGACCCTGCTGGTGCTGGTGGCCGCCTTCGCCACCCGGGAACGGGTGCTGGAGGCCTACCGGCAGGCGGTGGCGGCCGGCTACCGGTTCTTCAGTTTTGGAGATGCGATGCTGATTGTATGACCACCCCCGTCTTCCGCTTCACCGTCGAACACGCCGCCGCCGACTGTCTGGCCCGCACCGGCCGGCTGGAGACCCGGCGCGGCGAGGTCCGCACGCCGGTCTACATGCCGGTGGGGACGGCGGGCTCGGTCAAGACCCTCTCCCCCGACGAGGTCCGCGCCGCCGGGGCTTCGATCATCCTCGGCAACACCTACCACCTGTTCCTGCGGCCCGGCACCGAGGTGCTGGAGCGGTTCGGCGGCCTGCACCGGTTCATGGCCTGGGATCGCCCCATCCTGACCGATTCCGGCGGTTTCCAGGTCTTTTCGCTGAAGAAGCTGAATCGGATCACCGACGAGGGGGTGCTGTTCGCCTCCCACCTCGACGGGGCCCGGCACTGGCTCACCCCGGAGGAATCCATGCGGATCCAGCGGGCCATCGGGTCGGAGATCATGATGGTCCTGGACGAATGCTGTCCCTACCCGGCCGACGAGGCGACCGCGCGCCAGGCCCTCGAGCGGTCCGCCCGCTGGGCCGCCCGGTGCCGGGCCGACCACCCTCCCCTGCGGGAGGGTCAGGCGCTGTTCGGCATCGTCCAGGGCTCCACCTTCCTGCCCCTTCGCCTTGAGTCGCTGGCCCGCACCGCCGAGATCGGATTCGACGGGCTGGCCATCGGCGGACTGTCGGTCGGCGAGCCCAAGGCCGAGATGCTCCGCATCCTCGACGGCCTGATGCCCGCCATGCCGCGCGATCTTCCCCGCTACCTGATGGGGGTGGGAAGCCCGGAAGACCTGTTCTACGGCGTGGCGAGGGGCATCGACATGTTCGACTGCGTCCTGGCCACCCGCATCGCCCGGCACGGGGCGGCCTTCACCCGCCGGGGGCGGATCGACCTGACCGCCCTGCCCTGGCGGTTCTCTGACGAGCCGATCGATCCGGCCTGCCGCTGTTATGCCTGCCGCACCTTTTCCCGCGGGTATCTGCGGCACCTGTTCAAGGCGAAGGAAATGCTGGCCATGCGGCTGGCGAGCTTGCACAACATCACATTTCTCATTACCCTGATGGAGGAGATCCGCGAGGCCATCCCGGCGGGCCGGTTCCTGGCCCTCCAGCGGGAGTTCCTGGCGGGCTATCTCAAACAGGAGGATCGGGCGTGAGCACCACAGAAAAGGGATTCCTGCAGGAAGGCCTGGACTGCATGAAGAAAGGCGATCTCGAGCGGGCCGAGGAGATTTTCAAGGATTTCCTGCGGGACTATCCCCACAGCGATCTGGCCGACAATGCCTGCTACCAGATCGCCCAGATCCATCAGCGCCTGGGAAACCAGGTGAAAGCCCTCTCCTGGCTGGATTACCTGCTCAAGAACTATCCTGACAGCGATGCCGCCTACTTCGCCCGGGATGAACGGGAGGAGGTCCAGCGCCAGCTCGATGCCCTCGTCCCCGGGTCGCCCGAGGAGGCGTTCGCCCGCGGGAAGGCCGCTTTCGAGGCGGGCAGTCTGCCGGAGGCCGAGCGGCTTTTCCACGACTTCCTCCGGGTCCACTGGAACAGCTCCCTGGCCGACAACGCCCACTACCACCTGGCGGTCATCGCCAGCAAACAGGGCCGGAAGGACGAGGTTCGCCGGCACGTCGAGATCCTCCAGCGGGATTTCCCCTCCAGCGACGCCGCCATCATGGCCCGGTATCTCCTGGGAGAATCCGGCACCTCCTGACCCCGGTTGGAAAAGGAAAACGCCCGCGGCTTGGGGACCGCGGGCGTCGTGGGGCCGGATCAGGTCAGTTGGGGCCGCCCCCCACCGACAGGAACACCTGGACCGTGTATTGCGAATCCCCGTTCTCCTGCAAAAGCACGTTGGATTTCCCGCCCGAGATGTAGCCGCGCGCCAGGTTGACCACGAGGATTTCCAGGGGATACCCCGTCGGCAGGCCCGAGAAGGTGGCCTCGGCCATGTGGTTGTGGCCGACCACGTCGACATAGGGAACCACATCCTGGCCGCCCTGCCGGATGTAGACCCGGGCCACCTCGCCATCCAGGAAGGAGGAGGGGTTGTCCGGCTGGGGCTTGTTGCCGGACTGGATCACGACCCGCAGGTCGCGCCGGATCGGCTGGATGTTGGCGAAGTCGCAGTCGATGCCGGCGATCGTGCCGCTGGGGCGCTGGGCGGAGATGCTGACCGCGGGGTTGATGACCGTCAGGTCATACCCGCGGATCTTGCACTTGATCGCGACCTGGCCGGCCGTGACCGGGATGCCGCCGATGGTGTAGACCACGGTTCCCTTGAAGGAGTCCCCGGCGATCGCCGCCTGCGTGGCCACCACCTTGCCGCTGGCCTCGGCCCAGAAGCTCCAGTTCCCGGAATCAGGCTGGGTCTGGTCCTGGCCGATCACATACCCGGGGAGGTTGCGCAGGGTGCCGGAGATGGCGATGGTCATGGGATTCATCTTCACCAGGCCGAGGTCGGTGACGCCGTTGGTGATCTTGATGCCCTGGATGATGGTGGGCTGGTAGTTGTCGGCCGAAATCTGGTAGTCGTGACTGCCTCCCTCGAGGCCGGTCCAGCCGCCTTCCTTGAAGTCGGTCGCCGACTCGAACAGCTTCGATTTGATCTGTTCGTCGGGGCTGGTCTGCTTCACGGTGAAGTTGGACACGGGGTTTCCGGTGATGGCGTCCACCGGGTAGCCCTTCAGGGTGCCCTTCATGAAGGCAATGTTTTTGATCATCCGGATGATCGGGGCGGTGGTCGTTTCCCCGTTCTGGATGGTCGCCGTCACCTTCTGGGCACTTTCCGTTTCCGAAGCCACCAGGAAGAAGTAGCCGGGCTTGGACGGAACGATGTCCCAGGCCCCAGGCTCGAGGTTGTTCAAGGTGTATTTGCCATCCGCTCCGGTGATGGCCGTCATGCTGATGTTCTGGGTGGCGTGCTTGCCAGAGATCAGGACGTCGGCCACGGGCTTGTTGGTGAGGAACTCGAACACGTATCCCTGCACCGTCCCGTTCTTGACGCCCAGCGAGCCCTTTTCACAGCCGGTGAACAGGAAACTCGAGAGCGTCAACCCCACGAACAGAAGCCATCGCATGTGTGAATGCCGGTAGTCGCTTCCCATGGTTGCCTCCAGATCGACGTTGGAAAACTATCCAGGTTCATCATCGGCAGGATCGGGAGAAACCCTGAAAACATTTCTTGCACGTCGCGCGGGGTTTCCCGCGGGGCCGATCGCACGCCCCGGGATGGGTGAGGAGGATGCGGAAGATGAGGAGGAAGCAGGATCCGGCCGGGGGGGGGTGCTGAGGTCCCGGCCGGTATGGCGGATTCCACCTTCGAAATCGGGCGGCGGGTGTCGATAGCAGGAAGGACCCTTATCGGGGCGACCCTAAATTTTCCTCACCGGACGGTCGATGGAATTATGAAGCATTCTGCCCACCACTTCACCCTGGAGGCCTCAGCATGAACCCAGCGAAGAGAACTCCCTCGGGATGGGGAATCCTGCTGGTCTTCCTCTTCCTCATGTTCGCCATCGTCGGCTGCGAGAAGGGCACCCTCGGCCTCAAGGGGGGGAGCATTTCCGGAGTGGTTCTCGACAGCCGCACCCTCGTCGGGGTCGGGGGGGTCAGCGTTACGGCCACCACGGGCGAAGCGGAAACCCGGTCGAGCAAGTTCACCCTGACCGACTCGAACGGCAACTACTACCTGTCTGACATGCGGGCGGGAGAGTGGTTCGTCTCCTTCGACAAGGTCGGCTACCAGCCCATCAACTCTGAAGACAACGCCACCAACGCCGTCAAAGTGGTGGTGGTCAACAACGAACACCGCCCGGTACAAGAGGTCAGATTGGTACAGACCTATACCAATCAATACATCAACATCAAGGGCACCCTGAAGGATGCCAGGTCCGGCACCCTCATCACCTATGGCAACGTCCAGTTCATCTTCGGCTCCTCGGTCTTCAACAACCGTCTGCCCAGCGAGTTCCAGAGCGGGTTCTCGGTTCCCGCCCAGACCGGCGAGATGCCGGTCACCATCAAGGTGACCGGCTATGACACCTATACCACCACCTTGCCGTCGGGGGTCACCGATCGCGATCTGGGGGTCATTCTCCTCCAGCCCCAGACCTACAAGATCGTCGGCGTCTGGAAGGACGTGCCCGGCTGGGTCTTCGCCGACAACCCGACCGCCCTGGTCGTGGCCTACGCCGGCAACCGGGTGGTCGCCACCGCCGCCGCCCAACTGCAGGCCCAGTCCTTCGATCTGACCGGCATTCCGATGGGAACGACCGTTTCCCTCGAATGCACCATCAAGGGATACCGCATGAACGGGGCCATCCAGGTCGTGCCCAACAGCGATTTCCAGGGCGTCATCTACCAGACCCTGTCGCTCAAGACCAACTTCGCCGCCATCATGCGCGACGTCCGGGTCGTGGTCAACGGGACCTCCCTCAGCAACAACGACCGGGTCGGCGCGTACTGCAACGAAACCGGCACCATGTGGCCCGCCACCATCGTGACGGGCGGCACCCTCGGGTTCGGTGTGCCCCAGGTCATCGACCTGGGCATCAACCAGGTGCCCACCGGCTACACCCTCTCCTTTACGGGATACATCGTCGAGGATGGCCGCACGAACACGGTCTCGGTCCGCGTCAACGATGACGGCACGGATCCGCAGGTCGTCACCATCCCGGTCAGCTGATCGCAATGCAGCGGGAAACCGACAGGAGGTTGAACGTCATGACTATTCGCAGGTGGGGTGGCTGGCTGTTGGCCATCCTCGGAGTAACGGTCACCCTGGCCCTGGGCTGTGAAAAGGGAGCCCTGGGGGTCAAGAAGTCCACCCTGATGGGGCGGATCGTCGATGCCAATTCCCCCGGCACCCCTGTCGCCGGAGCGCGCGTCATGGTGTTCTCCCCCGAGGCCGTGTCCGACAGCGCCCTGGCCCTCGGTCAAAACTATGCCACCGTCACGGATGCCAGCGGCCGCTTCCTCTTCGAAGGGCTGGCCCCGGACAAGCTGTTCATGGAAATCGAGGCCGCGGGGTATATCCGGATGGTCTATCCCGACACGGTGGCCACCCCGACCCTCTCGACCAACTCGTTCTGGCTGCCTCCGGATACCACCCTGGACCTGGGCACTCTCAAGATGCAGCCGATCGCCAACCCCCTGACGGTTTCGACCATCACCGTCAAGGGGAAGATCCTGGACGGCAAGAGCAAGGACGAACTGGCCGACAACACCGTCCTGAGCATGTACTTCGACGGCCGGAAGTACCAGGACCGCGACATCACCTACGCCGAGTTCAAGGCGGGGCTGACCCTGGCTTCGAAACTGGGGGACTACGACCTGACCATCATCACCCCCAACTACTCCACCTACAAAAACGCCAATGACCCCGACAACACCATCAACGGCCGGGTGGACAACGTCCTCAACATCACTCTGACGCCGATTTCCTACAGTGTCCGGGTGACGCTCATCAACAAGCCCTTCTACATGAACAACGCCGCCCGCGAGCTTGATGACAAGTCTTTCAAACTGGTCCAGCGCGACAAGTGCACCCTGACCATCACCAGCGCCACCCGCGTGGATCCGAACAAGCCCTACAAGGTTCTGGCCACCGATACGGTGGACCTCGACCCCTACGAGCCGGAGAGTGTCCTGTCCGGAATCTCCCTCCCCGCTTCGCTCACCATCCTCCTGTCCGGGTATCGGGAAATCACCCAGGCCATCCCCTATGCCGCGGATACCCAGGGCGTCATCGCCATGAAACTCAACCTGAACGATCCCCTCTTCGAAAACGCCAAGATCACCCGCAACACCGTGTTCTACCTGAACCCGAAGGCCGAGTCCGATGCCAACAACCAGCTCCACCTCCGCGTTACCGCCAATACGCTGATCCGCTGTCTTGGTCAGGAATGGGGGGAAGCCGCTCTCAACACCATCGATGCCAACGCCGCGGTTCCCGTCTACCGGCCCCTCCCCTGCGGATACATCCTGCCCTTCGACATCTACACCGAGGTCGGGACCAACCCGGTCGCCCTCTCCCCCTTCAACTACCAGAACTTCTACTACGTCGATCCGGTCCTGGTGCCCTCCCCCACGCAGAATGCCACCTTCACCGCGCATCTCATGATCTCCAAGACCGATCCCTACCTCGTCAAACCAGACTGATCGGACCGGAAACGACCGGGGCGGGAAGCTTGCTTCCCGCCCCGGTTCCGTCAAGGGGGCCGCCGGCCCCCCGCCCGGTCAGTTGAAGGGCGTGCCGTTGGGAAAGGGCACCTGCAGATGGCGGGCCACCGAGGCGGCGACGTCCCAGAAACCCTGGCGGGTGCCCAGGTCACGGCCCGGGCGGCCCTTCTGGTAGGACAGCAGGAAAGGATACTCGCGGGTGTGGTCACTGCCGGTGTAGGTCGGGTCACAGCCGTGGTCGGCGGTGATGATCAGCAGGTCGTCGGTGGTCAGCCGGGCCAGGAAACCCGCGAGCCAGCGGTCGACATCCTCGAGGGCCTTCTTGTACCCGGCGGTGTCGCGGCGGTGGCCGAAGACCATGTCGGTGTCGACCAGGTTGGTGAAGATGAACCCCTCCTTCACCTGGTCGAGGGCGGCCATCGTCTTACGCATGCCGTCGTCGTTGCTCTCGGTGCTGACGTGCGGATCGACCCCGCGTCCGGCGAAGATGTCGTAGATCTTGCCGATGCCGCAGGTCGGGATCTTCCGGGCATGCAGGACGTCGAGAAGGGTTTCGCCGCTCGGGGGCAGGCTGAAGTCGTGCCGGTGCGCGGTCCGCTTGTAGGCGCCGCTGGTGCCGATGAACGGCCGGGCGATGACGCGGCCCACCGCCATGTCGGGCGGCTGGAGCATGGCCCGGGCGGTTTCGCACATCTTGTACAATTCGGGTAGAGGTATCACTTCCTCGTGGGCCGCGATCTGGAAGACCGAATCGGCCGAGGTGTAGACGATCGGCTTGCCGGTCTTCACGTGTTCGTCGCCGAGCTTCATGATGATCTCGGTGCCCGAGGCGGGATAGTTGCCGATGGTCTGGCGGCCGATCGCCTTCTCGAACCTCGCCAGCCAGTCCTTGGGGAAACCCTCGGGATACACCGGGAAGGGGAACTCGAGGCGGACCCCCATCAGCTCCCAGTGGCCGGTGGTGGTGTCCTTGCCGGGCGAGAGTTCGTGGAGCTTGCCCCAGGAGCCCTCGGCCGGAGAAACGGGGGGAACCCCGGTCAGGGGCGTGATGTTGCCCAGGCCCAGCTTGCCCATGGTGGGCAGGTGCAGGCCGCCGGTGGCCTTGGCCAGGTTGGGCAGGGTGCCCGATCCGGCGTCGCCGTACTGGGCCGCATCAGGCATGGCCCCGATGCCGACACTGTCGAGAACGATGCAGATAGCGCGCATATTCACCTCGTGGGATTACGTTGCCGCAGATGAACGCGGAGGAACGCAGATCGTTTTGCGAAAACGGCGGCGAGGGACTCCCGGGGTCATTCCCGGCGGTCATTCCCGGACAGCTGCTCCAGACGCATGATCTTGGCCACGCGGGCGGCGTGGCGGCCGGGGGCGGGCGGGGTGTCGAGCCAGAGGTCGACGATCTGCTTCGCCAGGCCGGGGCCGACGACCATACTGCCCAGGGTCAGCACGTTGGCGTGGTTGTGCTCGCGGCTGTTGCGGGCGGTGTACAGGTCGTTACAGCAGGCGGCGCGCACGCCCCGCACCTTGTTGGCGGCCATGCAGGACCCGATGCCGGCCCCGTCGACGATGATGCCCAGGGTGTGCTCATTGTCGGCCACGGCACTGGCCACGAGGAAGGCAAGGTCGGGATAGTCGACCGGGTCGGTCGACCAGGTGCCGACATCTTCCACCACGAGGTTTCTGGCCGCCAGATGTTTTTTCAGTTCCTCTTTCAGCGGGAACCCGCCATGGTCGGCGCCAATGATGATGCGGGGCATTACAGATACTCCCGGAACAGTTCCTCGCGGGGACGCGGGATGACCACGGAGGCGACCACCTGGCCGCGCCCCTCGAGGATGCCCAGGCCGGCGGCCACCCCGGCCTCGACGGCGGCCACGTCGCCGGTGATGGTGTAGAAGCCCTTGCCGCCGATGGCCATGGCCAGCCGGACCTCGCACAGGTCGACCTCGGCCGCCTTGACCGAGGCGTCGGCGGCCAGGATGGTGGACACCACGTCGAACGACTCGACCACGCCCAGGGCCCCGGTGGCGGGCACCGTATTGGTGGCAGTCATGGCGGGATAGATCTGGGGATGCAGGTTGGGGATCACCAGGTCGTTGACCAGGTAGCCCTGGCCGACCCGGATGCCGGCGGCCACGCTGGCCTCGACCGCCGCCACGTCACCCCAGACCAGGACCATGTACTTGCCGGGGCAGATGGTGCGCGCCAGGACCAGCTCGACCGTGGCCGCCTTCAGCATCGTGTCGGTGGTGAGATACCCTGTGGCGATGCTTGACAGCTCGATCAGGCCGATGGCTTTGTGGGAAATCGTCGTCATGGGGTGGTCACTCCCTCACGATGGTGATGGCGTCGGCCGACACGGCGGAGACCCGGCCGCTGATCGAGGCATGGAGAGCCGCTCCCAGCTTCTTCTCAGGGACGGCGCCGATCTTCTGCCCCGCCTGAACGCGGTCGCCCGGCTTGACCAGCGGCAGGGAGGGCGCCCCGATGTGCATCTTCAGGGGCAGAACCACCCGCTCCACCCGCAGATCGGCGGGGGTCAGCGGGGCCTTGCGGTCGTAGTCGAGCAGGCCGGTCTTCTTCAACAGGCGGTCGATGCTGACCCGGCGGGCGGACCGCATCGGGTGGATCGCCGGGGCCCCCTTCCAGTCGGTGAGCTTGACCCCGCGGGCGAGGTGGGCCTTCTTGGCGGCCATGGCCATCTCGCGCGGGGGAAGGTCTTCGGGGCAGGAGAACAGGGAGCAGAGCCCGCACTCACTGCAGAAGACCGACTCGACCGAGTAGTTCTGGTCGTTGCAGGCCGCCAGCTGGGCGGTGCGCATGGCCTTGTGCGGCTTGATCGGATAGCCGAGCAGGGCCCGCGGGCAGAGCTCGGTGCAGTCGGTGCACTGGTCGCAGGCCGAGCGGGCGATGCGGCTGTTGTCCCGCTGGGGCCGCCGCATCCGGCGGATGAGCGGGTGATCGTCGGGCAGGGCGATCAGCCCGCCGCAGGTCTTGGTGACCACCTGCCGGTCGACGTCATCGACCAGCCGGCCCATCATCGGGCCCCCATCGATCACCGCCAGCCCAGCGAGGTCGCGCAGGCCGGCCAGCGACAGGGCTTCGCGCATCGTGATGCCGACCGGCACCTCGACAGTGACGGGGTGGGGGACCTTGCCGGTGACCGTGAGGGCCTTGGTGATCATCGGCCGGCCGCGGCCCAACAGCAGGAGGGTCTCCACGTTGCTGACCACGCACCCGATGTTCAGCGGGATGCCGCCGAACGGGATCAGCCGTCCGCTGGCCTCGTAGACCAGTTCGTATTCGTCGCCGGCCGGATAGAAGTCGCCGAGGGGAAGCAGTTTGATGCGGGGGTCGTCGATGGCCTGGCTGAGGTGGTCGAGCAGGGAAGCATACTTCTTCTTGACCCCGATCAGCCCTTGCTTCGCCTGGGTGAGGTCGAGGGCGTCCCGCAGGCCTTTCAGGAAATCGGCGGTATGGTGCTTGAGGAGCTCTTTGTCCTTGTGCAGGAGCGGCTCACATTCGGCGCCGTTGACGATCACGAAGTCGATGTTCCGGGCCGCCAGCTTGACGTGGGTGGGGAACCCCGCCCCGCCGCATCCGACGATGCCGAGCTCCTCGATGGGCCGTTCGCGCATGGGCCTGGATCCGGGGGTCAGACGATGCGGAAGGCATCGACCAGCACGCACCGGCGCTGGCGCGTGAAGGTGCGGGCGCTGGTCAGCCCTTCGCCGGTCGGCGAGGCGATGGTGAAGGTGGTGAACCCTTCCCCCCCCAGGCCGAGGCCGGCATAGCTGGGCCCGTTTTTCACGAAGATCGAGCAGTTGCAGCGGACGGCCATCTTGTGCAGGTTGTCGAGGTTTTTGCTGTGCATGACCGCGGTATGATGGTTGCCGTTCTCGACCTTGACGGCCAGGTCGATGGCGGCATGCACGTCGCGGACCCGCACCAGCGGCACCACCGGCATCAACAGCTCTTCGACAACGAAAGGATGGTCGGGGCCAACCTCGCACAGCACCATCCGGATGTCGTCGGGGACCTTCACCCCGATCGCCTCGAGGATGAAGGAGGCGTTCTTGCCGACGAACCCGCGGTGGGGACCATGCGTCTTCGGGTCGAGGACCGTCTTCTCGAGCTGGAGGATCTCGCGGGCGGAGGCTTCGTAGGCGCCGCTCGCGCGCAGGTGCTTCTTGAGTTCCTCGGCCACCGCTTCGACCACGATGATCTCTTTCTCGGCGATGCACAGAACGTTGTTGTCGAGCGTGGCGCCCGAGATGATGTCGCGGGCCGCTTTTTTCAGGTCGGCCGTCTCATCGACCACGGCGGGCGGGTTGCCCGGGCCGGCGGCGATGTACTTTTTGCCCGACTTGGCGGCGGCGGCCACCACGGCCGGGCCGCCGGTGACGACCAACAGCCGGATGTCGGGGTGGGTCATCAGCACCTGGGCGGTCTGGATGCTGGGCTTGGCGGTGCTCACCATCAGGTTCTCGGGCCCGCCCGCCTCGACCACCGCCTCGTTCAGGATCGAGACGGCGAGCAGACTGCACCGCGCCGCCGCCGGGTGGGGGCCGAAGACGACGGCGTTGCCCGCGGCCAGCATCCCGATCGAGTTGCAGATGACCGTCTCGGTCGGGTTGGTCGAGGGGGTGATCGCCCCGATCACCCCGTAGGGGGCCTGCTCGACCACGGTCAGGCCGTGGTCGCCGGAATAGGCGACCGGCTGGAGGTCTTCGAGGCCGGGGGTCTTGGTGATGGCCAGCTTGTTCTTCTGGATCTTGTCGGCCACGCGGCCGTAGCCTGTCTCCTCGTTGGCGGCCCGGGCCAGATCCTCCACCCGCTCCATGGCACGCCGGCGCATGTTCTCGAGGATGGCGGCCCGCACCCGCAGGGGGAGTTCCACCAGCTTCCGCTGTGCCTGGCCGGCCGCCCGGATGGCGTCCTCGATGTTCTCGAACACGCCCTTCTGCCCGCGGCCGGGGGCGGCGGCCGGGGCGGCCAGCGGGGCCCCCGAAGCCTGGACGGCTTTGAGGACCTCCTGGACGATGAGGTTCAGTTCGTCTCTGGAAACGGACATGATGTTCCTCCCTGGGCGGGGGCCGGGCGGGGACGGGCGGGAGCCG
>CAZKPI010000017.1:0-8728 GCA_964554555.1 uncultured bacterium | reverse complement strand
GCTCCTGGTCCATGACCACCGCGTCGACGATGCCGGCGATCGCGGCATCCACCGGCTTGTTGAGCGTGCGGTCGGTGAGGCGGGCGGAACTGCCGGCGACCAGCAGAACCGTTTCCGCCGCCCCCGACCCGACGGCATCGGCGGCGATGACGAACTTGCCGGTCGGCTTGGAGTCGATGGTCAGTTCCTCGACGACGAGGAGCTTCAAGCCGTCCAGGCGTTCATCCTTGCGGGTGCAGACGACTGTCCCGCAGACGCGGCCGAGATTCATGCCTGCTCAGGCGACCGGCTTACTTCTTGCCGGTGGTCTGCTCGCGGATCGGCATGATCTCGTCGAGGTTGGCGTGGGGGCGGGGAATGACATGGACGCAGACCAGCTCGCCGATCTTCTTGGCGGCGGCGGCGCCGGCATCGGTGGCGGCCTTGACGGCGGCCACGTCACCGCGCACGAAAGCGGTCACGTATCCGGACCCGATCTTTTCCCAGCCGACGAGGCGGACGTTGGCCGCCTTCACCATGGCGTCGCTGGCTTCGATCAGAGAGGTCAAACCTTTGGTTTCGATCATTCCGAGGGCCTCTTGCATGACTTCCTCCTTGGGATTTTCGGAAAGGATGGGGGATTTTGATCTCAGGCGATGATTTCCACGCGGTCGCCGGTCTTGACGAGGCCGGCGTTCGCTTCATCGGTGTCGATATGGAAATCGAGGGCGAACTGGTCGCTGACCCGCACCAGGACGTTGCAGAACACCACGGCCTTGGGGCCCGAGGTCTTGATGCTGATGCGGTCCATGTCCTTCAGGCCGAACTTCTCGGCCTCCCGGGTGTGCATGTGCAGATGCCGGGCGGCCACGATGACGCCTTCCTTCAGGTTGACGGCGCCCTTGGGCCCCACCACGATCAGGCCCGGGGTGCCCTTGGTGTCGCCGGAATCGCGGACCACGGCGGGAATGCCCAGGGCATACGAGTCGGTGACCGAGATCTCGATCTGGGTGGCCTTGCGGACCGGCCCCAGGATGCGGCATTTCTCGATGACGCCCTTCTTGCCGACCAGCATGACGCATTCCTCGGCGGCGAACTGGCCGGGCTGTGACAGGTCCTTCATGACCTTCAGCTTGTAGCCCGGCCCGAAGAGGGTTTCCAGGTCGTCCTGCGCCAGGTGGATGTGCCGCCCGCTGACGCCGACCGGGATCGTTCCAGGCTTGATGCGGTCCTGCAGGTCGATCTGCTTGAGGACCTCACCCACGATCTGTTTCACTTTCTTCTCGTCGAGCATGTCTGCTACCGTCCTTTCCCCTGGACCAGCCGGTCCAGTTCCTGGTCGTCCGTCAACGTGGCCTGGGGCCTCCCGGGCCCGTCGGCGGCACCTTGGTCACCTGTTGTCGTCAAGGGTACAAACACGGTTGGGGTGGAAGGGCTCCCTGGACGCGGGGCCATTATATCATACCCGGGAAGGCGTTCAAGGGGGAGGCCGGTGAAAATCAGCAGTCCCTTCGCCGCCGCCAGGGACGCGAGTTTGCCCAGGTTGGCCGGGGCGGTGTACGGAGCCGTCGCCGGCAGGAGGGAACCGCGACAGCCCAGGTCGGCCAGCATGGCGACCGACGTCTCGCCGGTAAAGGCCCCATGGGAGGCCCAGTGGACCGAGGTGGAAACGATGCGGTCCTTCAGGGCCGGGAACAGGTCCTGGAAGACGGGGATCATCGGCGGGTCGAGGACGAACAGCAGGCCGGGACTGGCGTGGGCCGCCCGGAACAGCCGGTCGCCCTGGGCCTGCAGATCCCGTCGGGTCTGGGCGGGGACCCGGATCAACACATAGGAGGTGGGGGGCTGGCCCTGGCTCATGCCGAGGGCATCGGCCACCTCGCGGGCCCAGTCGGTCAGCGGGCGGCCGGCCGGAAGCACCCGCACCCCGGTGCGATGCAGTTCGCGGACGTCATCGGCGGTCATCGCCGACCGGGGATGGGTGGCCGGGGCGGCCGTTCCCGGGGCGGTCACCGCGTCGGTCAGGGCGGCCAGTTCGTGCGGCAGGATGGGCTCGAGACCGAGGTCAGACCAGACCTTGGGCGGCCGCGCGGGAGCCGGGACGAGGCCCCGGACCCGGGGGCCGCGGAGGTCGTGCAGGAGGTCCCAGAGCGATTCCAGGATCGGGGAGTCCCGCAGGCCGAGGGCCAGCTTGGCGAGCAGGTCGGCGGGCGGTTCGTGCAGGATCACCGCGGCGAACCGGCTGAACCCAAGCCACTGCGCCGATTCCAGGCGGGTGACCAGGAAGGCCTCGGGGTCGAGGCGGAAGGGCGGCCGGCACAGGGCCTCGGCGGTGAGATGCGGGGAGACGATCAGCAGGGGGCGCGGGTTCATCGCCGTCATGATAGAGGACCGGCCCGCGGAAATCAACGGGAAAACGGCGGGGGCGGCCGGCCGCCCTGGCGCCGGCCGCGGGGCCGTGCCGGCCTGTCGGGGGGAGTCCCCGACCGCGGCGACCGGCCGGGGAAGTCCGCGGCGGACACGTTCGACCGTGGCGGTCCGTTCCACCCCCGGTGATGGCCGCGCCCCGGGGCGGCATCGGGGAAAAACCGCCCGGAAAGCGGAAAGCCGCGCTCCGGCGCGGCTTTCCCAAAATAAGCCCCGCCAATGCCGTGTGAGGAAAAATTGAACCCGAACCTAAAGGTAACGGTTGTCCGCCCACGTCAGGACGAGTGCTTCGTAACAGGAAATTCCTGTTCGTAAGGGGTGCTCGAATAGCCGTGGAGACAGATTCCCTCGAGATACAGGTGTCGGCTCAATTAAACCTGCACCATCACGGGCACAGCAGGGACAAACTGTTCAAAGAGCGGTTCTGATACAAACATAGCACATGCCCCCCGCCTTGGCAAGAGGGGCTGGGAATCAGCCTCCAGGGCGCTCCCCGGCGGCCGGAGAGCTTTCCCCCCGCCTTTTCTCCGCCGCCGGTCCCCGGGCCGGCCGCCCGGTCCTCCCAGACGCCGTCCAAAACGCTTGCGCGATGCGATGGGGGCCGGTAGAATGGAAGGGTACCGAGTATCGCGAGCAACCGGGAGCGTGCCATGAAGCCTTGGTTCCGGGCCGCCGCGGCGGCCGTTTTGCTGGTTCTGGCGGGTCTGGGGGCGGTCCAGGCCCTGACCCCCGCCTTCGGGGAACTGCATCGGGAGCCGGTCCTTCCCGAGAAGCCGGTCGTCCTGAAAAAACTGCTGTTCGCGGCGGGGCTGATGAATGCCGTTTACCTGGGCATCAACGACCTGGTGGCGGCTCTGCAGTTGGCCAACAAGGCCGCCGATGCGAAAAGCCTCTCCGCCCAGCTGTTCGCCGTGATGGTCGGGCTTCAGGACAAGCCGGCCATCCTGCGGCACATCGCCCGCGAGATCCGGTTTTGCGAGGCCTGGCCCAACTTTCCCGTCGGCTTCCCCGATTCCCCGGAGGGCTGTGACCCGATCAGCCGGGAGTTCGAGATCATGGCCGACCACATCGAGAAGCTCAACATCCAGTATCAGTCGACCAGCCTGGCCGCCCTCAAAAAGGAGGCCGACCGTGTCGTCTTCGCCCTCTTCTGGACCGACAGCGAGAAGATCCGCACCCTCTGCCATTCCATCCTCACCTTCATCCGGATGGAACTGCAGGAGGACCTCCCCTTCGAGGTGTTCGCCAAACCGCGCCCCTGAACCGGCCGGTCCCTGACGGTATTTCCTGACCCGGCCGCCCCTGCGTCACCAGCGGGAGGGCGAGGGAGAGGGCGTTTTGCCGCGTCCCTGGCGCCTGCTCTGGCGCCTGGCCTGCCCCTTTTCCCGGCCCGACTTCAGCGCCCCCCGCAGGCTGGCCAGCACGTCGTTCTCGAGATGCTCCTCCTGCAGGGAGATGATCTCGTCGCGGATCATCGCCGCCCGCTCGAACTGCAGGCTGGCCGCCGCCGCGTCCATCTCCTTCTTCAGGTCCTCCAAGAGGCTGGTCAGCTTGTCCTGGTCGAGGCGCGGACCCGCGGCCGGGGCCTCGCCGCCCGGCACGGTCAGCGCGCTGGGAACCTTCTTGACGATCGAGGCCGGCTCGATGCCGTTGGCCCGGTTGAACTCCTCCTGAACGGCCCGGCGGCGGGCGGTCTCGTCGAGACAGACCTTCATCGACGGGGTGACCTTGTCGGCATACAGGATCACCTCGCCGTTGACGTTGCGGGCCGCCCGGCCGCAGGTCTGGATCAGCGCCCAGGCCGACCGCAGGAACCCCTCCTTGTCGGCATCGAGGATGGCCACCAGGCTGACCTCGGGCAGGTCGAGCCCCTCGCGCAGAAGGTTGATTCCCACCAGCACCGAAAAGGTGCCCAGGCGCAGGTCGCGCAGGATCTCGATGCGCTCGATGGTGTCGATCTCGTCGTGGAGATAGCGGGTGGGAATGTCCATCTGGGTCAGCCAGGCCGCCAGTTCCTGGGCCATGCGCTTGGTGAGGGTGGTGACCAGCACCCGCTCGCCCCGGTCGATCCGTTCCCGGATGCGCGCCACCAGGTGGTCGATCTGTCCGGCGGAAGGCACGACCGTGATCCTGGGATCGACCAGGCCCGTGGGTCTGATCAACTGCTCGGCGACGCGTGACTCCGACTGCTGAAGCTCCCAGGGGCCGGGGGTGGCCGAGACGAACAGCAGGGGCCGCTGGCGGCCGAGGAACTCCTCGAAGGTCAGCGGCCGGTTGTCGAGGGCCGAAGGCAGTCGGAACCCGAAGTCGACCAGGGTCTGCTTGCGACTGCGGTCACCGTGCGACATGCCCTTGAACTGGGGGACGGTCATGTGCGACTCGTCGAGGATGATCAGGCAGTCCTTCGGCAGGTAGTCGATCAGGGTGTCGGGCGCCTCGCCGGCCCGGCGTCCGGCCAGATGCCGGGAATAGTTCTCGATGCCCTTGCAGAACCCGGTTTCCCGCATCATCTCGAGGTCGTAGCGGGTCCGCTCCTGGATCCGCTGGGCCTCGATCAGCTTGTGGGCGGCCTCGAACTCGGCCACCCGTTCCTTCATCTCTGCCTCGATGCTGAGCAGGGCGGCCTCCCGCTTTTCCTTGGGGGTCACGTAATGCTGGGCGGGGAAGATGGAGACTTCCTCGAGACTGGCCAGCACCTCGCCGGTCAGGGGGTCGAACCGCTCGAGGCGCTCGATCTCGTCGCCGAAGAACTTGACCCGCAGGGCCTGCTCGCTCGAGGCGGGGAAGATGTCGACCGTCTCGCCCCGCGCCCGGAAGCGGGACCGGTGGAAGTCCAGGTCGTTGCGGGAATACTGGATCTCGGTCAGTTCGCGCACCAGCTTCTGCCGCGGGTGGACACTGCCCAGGCGGAGGGTGATCCTGAGTCCGGCGTAGTCCTCGGGGGAGCCCAGGCCGTAGATACAGCTGATCGAGGCCACGATCAGCACGTCGCGCCGGGTGAACAGGGCGGCGGTGGCGGCGTGCCGGAACCGGTCGATCTCCTGGTTGATGTCGGAATCCTTCTCGATGTACTGGTCGGTGGTGGGGATGTAGGCCTCCGGCTGGTAGTAATCGTAGTAGCTGACGAAATACTCCACCGCGTTGTGCGGGAAGAAGTCCTTGAATTCGCTGTACAGCTGGGCGGCCAGCGTCTTGTTGTGGGTGACCACCAGGATCGGCCGCTGGAGGCGCGCGATGAGGTTGGCCATGGTGAAGGTCTTGCCGGAGCCGGTGACCCCGAGCAGGGTGCAGAACCGCGCCCCGCCCTGGATCCAGCCTGCCAGACGCTCCACCGCCTGGGGCTGGTCGCCGCGCATCTGGAAAGGACTGACCAGTCGGAATCCGTCGGGTTGCTTCTCGTTCATGGCGGCCAGTATAATACAAACCATCCCCGGCGGACCGGCCAGCGCCGTTTCGGCTGTCGCCCCCCGGGAACCCACCAGACGGGAGCCGGAATGAAACTCTACATCGTGGCGGATATGGAAGGCATCGCGGGGGTGGTCTCCTCCCAGGAGGTCGATTCCCCGAGCAGTCCTGAATACGAGCAGGCCCGCAAGCAGTTCACGGCCGAGGTGCTCGCGGTCTGCCAGGGTGCTCTGGAGGCCGGAGTCGAGGAGGTCTACATCAACGATTTCCACGGCACGGGCTGTAACCTCATCCACGACCGCTTCCCCCCCCAGGTGGTGATGATCCGCGGCGGCTTCCGGCGCACCTCAGGGTTTGATCTGCTCGACAGTTCCTTTGCCGGCCTGGTCCTGCTGGGGGCCCATACCCGCAGTGGTTCCACCCAGGGACTGCTGGCTCATACCTATTCCCGGCGCCTGCAATTCGAGATCTTCGGGGCGCCGGTCGGCGAGTTCGACCTGCTGGCCCTGCTGGCGGGCGAGAAGAAGGTTCCCACCATCCTGATCTCCGGGGACGACAAGACCATCGAGCAGGCCGCCACCAACCTCCCGTCCACCATCGGGGTGGTGACCAAGTGGTCGATCGGGACGCGGGGGGCCATGTGCCTGCATCCCATGCAGGTCTGCACGCTCCTGAAAGAGGAGATCCGGCGGGCGGTGAAAAGCGCGGCCGGCATCGAGCCCCCGGTCATCATGCCGCCCATTCCGCTGGTGATCAGGCCCCTCGAGCCCTCGCTGGCCGAACGCCTCAACTGGATCCCGCGCGTCAAGGCCCTGCCCGGCGGCGGGTTCGAGTTCCTCGGGGAGAGCATGGAAGAGGTCGCCAACATCGTCTACGGCGCGACCCTGCTGGCCTCCCCCGGAGAATAACCGCCCCGCGCTCCGCGAGCCCCCGCGTTCCGCCATGCCCCGGATACCACGGGCGGCCGTGCCCTGGTCGCGGCCGTGGGACATTTCCCCGGCGCGCGGGGGCGGGAAAGGGCCCCTTCCGGTCAGCCGGCTGGTCGGTCAGCCGGTGGTTCCCCGGCGCGCTGGCCGGCGGGCGCGCGGGCCCGCGCGGTGGGGGGCGGGGCTCAGCCTTTGGTGATGCCCAGTTCCGTCATCTTGCGCTGGAGGGTGCGGCGCGACACCTCGAGGACGCGGGCGGTGAGGCTGACGTTGTGGCCGTTGCTCTCGAGGGCCCGGGTGATGATCTCGCGCTCGGCCGCCATCACCTGGCTCTCCAGACTGCCGGAGCCGGACACGGCGGCGGCGGTGGGCCGGCGTTCGAGGAACGGCGGCGGCAGGTGGCTGGGCAGGATGATCCGGTCGGCCAGCACCACGGCTCGCTTCAGCACGTTCTCCAGTTCGCGGATGTTCCCCGGCCAGGCGTAGCCGAACAACAGGCGCCGGGCCTGCGGGTCGAGGGTGGGAACCGGCTTGCGGTTCTCGCGGGCGAACCGCTCGAGGAAATGGTCGATCAGCAGGGGGAGGTCCCCCTGGCGCTCGCGCAGGGGCGGCAGGGTGATGGCCATCTCGTTGATCCGGTAGTAGAGGTCGTGGCGGAAGGTGCCCTCGCGGACGAGGGTGGGAAGATCCCGGTTGGTGGCGGCGATGATCCGGATGTCGATGTCGATCGCCTTGACCCCGCCCACCCGCCGGATCTGCCGTTCCTGCAGGACCCGCAGGAGCTTGACCTGGAAGTTCAGCGAGGTTTCCGAGATCTCGTCGAGGAAGATGGTCCCCCGGTTGGCGATCTCGAAGAACCCGATCTTCTGGCCCACGGCTCCGGTGAAGGCGCCCTTCTCGTGGCCGAACAGTTCGCTTTCGATGATGGAATCGGGCAGGGCCCCGCAGTTGACCGGGATGAAATTCTGCTGGGCGCGCGGGGAGTTGGCATGGATGGCGTGGGCCACCAGTTCCTTGCCGGTGCCGCTCTCGCCCTGGATGAGGACCGACAGGGTACTGCCGCTGATCTTCTCGATACAGCTGAACATCGACTGCATCTTCTCGGACTGGCCGATGATGCCCTGGAACCGGGCCTCCTGGCCGGCGGCCGGGGCCGGGCGCTCCTCGCCGCGCGACACCTCGAACACGTTGATCGGGGAGAACTCGAAGATCGCCTTGTTGGAGATTTTCTGGATCCAGGGGGGGAGGATGGCGCCGAGATCGCGGATCTCGCTTTCGCGCAGGCCCAAACGCTTCCCCTCCTTCCAGATGAACGCGGACAGTTCCTCGGGAGACATGTCCAGGAGGGTTTCCAGGTTCATCTCCATCATGCGGTTGAGCAGATTCAGGTAGCCCAGGTATTTCTCCTGCCCTGGTTCCGCCTCCGGTTCGCCGAACCCGATGTCCCGCAGGACCTGGTCACGCATCGACGGCGGCAGGGCGAGCCCGAAGTTGACCTCCTGTTTCTTGTGGACCCCGCTCTTCCACTGTTCGAACAGGCGGTCCAGGTCGGTGAGCTCCCGGGGGGAGATCTCGGAGAAAAACTGGGTGGCGATGTCCTTCAGCCGCTTCAGGTCTTCCATGCGTCGGGACCTGCGCCTACTGCCCGGCCGGAGCCGGCGCGGCGGTCTCCTCCGGTTCCTCGCTGGCGGGCACGTCCTCCGGTGCCGTCTCGTCCGGCGCGGCCGGGGGGGCGGGCTCGGCGGGGGCAGGTTCCACGGGAGCGGGCTCGGCAGGGGCGGGGTCGATCAGGATGACGGTCGGCGACCCGGGAGCGGCGACGGAGGCCGGTGTCGCCGTCGGGGCCTGAGCCGGGGCCTGGGGTGCCGCTACGGCCGGGGAGGCTGGCGGGGCTGATGGGGCGGGCGTTTCGGGAGGAGCCGGTTCGTGGGTGTCTGGCGAGGCGGCGGGCGTGGCGGAGGCCGGGGCCGGTGCCGCATCCGGGGCTGGAG
>CAZKPI010000016.1:19213-22870 GCA_964554555.1 uncultured bacterium | reverse complement strand
TCGCCGTGGTGGTCACGGCCGCCGCTCTCAGCCTCTGGCATGAGCGGCAGGCGACGGGCTTCACTCTGGGATTCCCCCTCGACGACGCCTGGATCCACATGGCCTTTGGCCGCAACCTGGCCTGGGGCCTGGGGTTTGGCGCCCAGCCAGGGGAACCATCCACCGCCTCCACCAGCCTGGCCTGGACCCTGTGGGTTGCCCTCCTCCACCTGCTGTTGGGCCGGTTCGGCTTTCCCGCGGTGGTCTGGGCGGTCAAGGTCTCGGGCCTCGGCTTCGCCCTCCTGGCCGTGTGGGGCGCTTTCCGCATCCTGGACGAGGCGGCGGCGGGTTTTCCTTCCCCCCCTCCTGCCTCCGGCTCTCCGGCCCCCGCCTCCCTTTCCCCGGTTTCTCCTCCTTCCCGCGGCCCCGCCAATCCCTCCGATCCGCTCGCGGTGCCATCTCGGCCCGCCCCGTCCCCTTCATTTCCTCCGTCGCCTGAATCTTCCGGCGTTTCCCAAGTCCCATCATCTCCCTCCGGTCGTTCATCTTTTTCCGTTCTCCTGGCCCTCCTGCTGGTGGGAACCGCCTACCCGCTTGCCTGGGCCGGCCTGTCGGGAATGGAGGTGGCCGCCACCATCGCCGCCTGCACCTGGGCCCTGCGCTGGCACCTGGTCGGCTGTCGGTCGCCGGAAGCGGCCCGGGCCCGGCGGGCGGCCGCCCTGCTGTGGGGGGTGGCGGCTGTCCTGCGGCCCGAGAATCTTGTCCTGCTGGTGGTCATGACCGTCCTGCTCGCCCGGCACGAACCCGGCGGCCGGGTGGCGGGGCTTGCCCGGTTGGCCCCCTGGGGCTTCGCCGTGGTGGGGGGGCAGGCCCTGTTCTACCTGGCCGTCAGCGGCAATCCCTTTCCCTCGACGCTGGCCGCCAAGATGACGGAGCGCGCCCTGCCCCTGGCCTGGCAGGCCGGCGGCCTCGGCGGGGTGCTGGCCGTCCTGGCGGGATCGCCCCTGCGCGATCTCGCTGAAGTGGCAGGGTTCGCCGGCCTGGAATGCCCGGTCCTGCTCCTGGGATGGCTAACCCTGCCCCTGGCCTGCCGTCTGCGGCCGGCGGAAGCCTACCCGGCGGGCGCAGACGGTGAGGACCGGCCCACCCTGTGGACTGCCTGGGCGGCCCTGCCTGTGGTTTCCGTCCTGGTCGGATGGGCGGCCGGGCCGGAGTTCCTGACCCTGTTCCATGGGCGGTATGTGGCCCACACCCTCTGGCTCAGCGCCCTGGCCGGCCTGGCCCTGGCCCTGCGCCGGATCTCCCGCACGCCGGTGCCGGTGGCGGTTCTGACGCTTCTCCTGATCGGGGCGGCCTACGGGGTTTTCCGCCAGATCGAAGTCGCGAGGGACTACGGGAACGAGGTGGCCGCCATCAACACCCTGCAGGTGGGCTGGGCCTTGTGGTTCCGCGAGACCCAGCCCCCCGGGAGCCGGGTGGCCCTGAACGATGTCGGGGCCATGGCGTATTTCGGCCGGCAACGGTTGATCGACCTGGAAGGCCTGATCACCCCGTCGTCCACGCCCTGGCGACGGCAGGGCGCCATCGACCGGTTTCTCGAGCAGGTGAAGCCGGATTTTTTGTTGATCTTCCCCTATTGGTATCCAGAGGTGACGCGGCGGCTGGACTTCTTTCAGGCGGTCCTGAAGCGGAGTGTGCCGTTCAATCCCACCGGCGGAGGCGAGGAGCTGGTATTGTTCACCATGCCCTGGACGGCCCGGCCGCCGGGTGGGTGGCCGCGGATGCCTCCGTTCGCGTTTCCCGGGCAGGTGCCTGATCCCGGACTCCCCCCCACGACCCCGCTCCGCCGGCCCTGATCAAGGGCCGGATGTTCCCGGGGAAAGAAACACCTTCGCCGGGAAGGGGAAAAGCGGTGTCCAGCCGGGCTTCGGGGGCCAATGGCGGCGTGGGTGACAAGAAAAATGCGGGGGTACGTTGCCGGTTTCCCCTTCTGTCCGTATAATAGACATAATTGATCTCAATTTTAGCTCAATTTTACAGGAGGAATTGGAGTGAGGCATTGGACTATCCTTTGTACGGTTCTCGCGGTCGTGTGTTGTGCCGCCGGTTCGTGGGCGGCCACGGGGATCACGGTCAAAGCCACCAAGGGCTTTGACACGACTCTCCAGATCAAGGTGGAAGACGTGACTTTCACCAAGGGCGAAGTGGCGGGCCGGCCCGTCGTTTCGATCAACGTTCCCAACACCAGCCTGTCCTATGACAAAGACGCTCCCGAACTGCCCCGCCTGACCGCCCTGGTCATGGTTGACCCGCGCAAGAACCCGATCTTCAGCGTGGTCAAGGGCCAGGCCCAGATCGTCAACCTGGAAGCCTCTGTCATTCCCAGCCGCGGGAACTTCACCCGCGATATCGATCCCGCCAATGTTCCCTACACATTTGGCGACGTCTACGCCCAGGACCAATGGTATCCCGCCGATGCCGACCTCGTGAAGATGGGTGAACCCTTCACCTTCCGCGATGTGCGCGGCGTCAACCTGGTTGTCACCCCCGTCCAGTACAACCCGGTCAAGAACCAACTGCGCATCTACCGGAACCTGAGCGTCGCCGTCAGCGGCACCGGGACCTCCCGCGCCCCCCTCTCCAAGGGCATCAGCAAGATGTTCGAGCCCATCTACCGCCGGGCCTTCGTCAACTTCCGGCAGGTCGCCAGCCGTCTGCCCCGCCTCGAAGAGAACGGCCGTCTGCTGATCATCACCCACGACGATTTCGTCGACGCCATCGCCCCCTTCGTTGCCTGGAAGAAGAAGTGCGGCATCACCGTCGTGGTGGCCAAGGTCAGCGAGGCGGGCAAGACCGCCGACGAGATCAAGGCCTTCATCCAGAAGGAATTCGACAAGGGCGGCCTGACCAACATCATGCTGGTCGGCGATGCCGAGCAGGTTCCCACCCTCAAGGGCGTGAAGGAGCGCGCCGACTCCGACGGCTGTTACACCAAGCTTGCCGGCAACGACCACGTTCCTGACTGCATCATCAGCCGCCTCTCCGCTACCACTCCGGCCGAAGTGGCCTACCAGGTGGCCAAGTTCGTCAACTACGAAGCCTATCCGACCGTCGATGATCCCGCCTGGTATTCCCTCGGCGTGGGCATCGCCTCCAACGAAGGCAAACCCACCGACTGGGAGCGCTGTGAAGGTCTTCGCACCGCCCTCGAAGGCTGGAAGTTCAAGAAGATCGACAAGATCTACGACCCGGGTGCCACCAAGGCCATGGTCGCCGCCTCCGTCAACGAAGGCCGCAGTCTGATCAACTACATCGGCCACGGCAGTACCACCAGCTGGGGAACCACCTACTTCAGCAACGCCGACTGCGCCGCCCTCAAGAACGGCTGGAAGATGCCTCTGATCTGGAGCGTTGCCTGCGTCAACGGCCAGTTCGTCGGCAAGACCTGCTTCTGCGAAGCCTGGATGCGCGCCGGCAACATCGAAGCCCCCGCCGGTGCCGTGGCCATCTTCGGCGCCAGCACCAACATGGAATGGGTTCCCCCCTGCATCGTCCAGGACGAAATCAACAAGGTCCTGACCGTCAACGAGACCTACAAGACCGCTGGCGGCCTGTTCTTCAACGGCCTGATCAAGGGCTGTGAGGTCTACGGCGTCGATCCCAAGGGCTCGGGCATCA